>NZ_DALYOQ010000007.1:0-17115 GCF_031974595.1 Pantoea sp. CTOTU46764
CCCCTACATTGTTCCGGTGTTTTTGGTAGGGTCGCCATTTATGGCGAGCATCTGGGTTCTTACACTACGAATTCGAAATGCGAACCATCAGGCAACTCGATATCCAGACGCAATTTTCCCCCCGCCGCTTCGATGTAACGCTTTAGCGTTGAAAGCTTAAGATCGCGTCCCGGCTTTTCCATACCCGCAACAGTCGGTTGTTTGATATTGAGCGCCTGTGCCATTTCCACCTGAGTTTTCTGCACTTTCTCACGCAGTTCGGCAAGGTGGATATTAAGCAGCATCTCTTCCGCCATCGCTTGTGCGTTAGCAACGACTTCAGGCTTCTCATCAGCAAGAATCTGTTCCAGCGTTCTCCCCATCGCGTTACTCCTTTTCATCTCTTTTTCTCTAAGTACTCGGTAAATTCACGATCGGCCAGCGGAATCATCTCAGCATAAAAGCGCTTTTCATTTCCCACCTTGCTGCCAGCACACAAGCTCGACCTGTGTCATCAAGCGACATCAACCAGCGATCAAATCGCTCCGTCGTTTCAATCTGCCACACACTAACCTCCATTAATATAGGCCTAAAGCTATATAGGTGTAAAGCGATAATCGGAGTGTGGCGTGATGTGAGAAGAAATGCAGTAACTGTGCGTGGAAGTGTGGAGATAGGTTCCATAATGAAAAACAAAAGGATAACTGAGAAAACTTCACCCCCAACACGTCTGCGGGTATAGTCTTGGAATCATTAACGCTACTCATGGATGGGAAAATGACGAAGATCGTAGTAAACGGTGAAGATCGTACCGCTCAGCTTAAAGACTGGAGTTTAAAATACAACAAAAGTAAGCATCAATTGGAGCTCAAAGGAATTTTTCACTCCGGCAAGGAATATTCATGGCCCCTGGATGATTGCCAAATTGAGCCAACAGAATATATCAGCGGAACTCTATTACGTAAGAAAGGTACGACTAAATTTCAGAACATTGAAAGTGCCATTAAGGTCGGCGATAAATATGTGCTCTATACCTATCCTGGTAACAGCTACCGCTACCTCATGAAGGCTGATAACGCTGAGATATTTAACTCTGCCAATTATAAAGATAATGCATTATTTTCCTATCTGGTTAACACCGCAAACGCTCGCGTCAAAAGTGCATCGAGCAATCAAACTATGATTGCTCAAAACCTGGCCAATCAGCTATCAAAAATCTCCCCAATACGGGATACCGCTCTCCATGCTTATCTAACCGGGAATAATGAGAAGCGTAAATTTTCACAGAAACTTATCTATCCCTTTGGCATGAACCAAAGCCAGATGCAGGCTGTAGAGCAGGCTTTTAGTTCGCAACTTTCCGTTATTGAAGGTCCTCCGGGGACCGGTAAAACACAAACGATTCTGAATATTATTGCCAACATTTTAATAGAGAATAAAAGTGTTGCCGTGGTATCCAATAATAATGCTGCTGTAGAAAATGTCTATAAGAAACTTGAAGAGTACGGATTAGGGCATGTGGTGGCAAAACTTGGCAACAACGATAACAAGTCAACTTTTTTTGCCCAACCACCTACTTTACCAGATATACCGAAGAGTGCAGTACCGCCAAAAGAAGAGATCGCTAATGCATTCATTGAGATTAAATCGCACTTGCAGGCACAATATGATAAAGCAAGTTATCTGGCTGAAATTGACGAATTAAATATTGAGGAAAAATATCTTACTCAGTGGATGAATAACCACTCTATTTACCTGGACTGGAAAATCGATAAATATCGCCTGACACCCAAGAAAACTGCAGATTTAATGGTCCTATTGCAATCCATGACACGTGAAAAAATGGATCTGGCTGATCGCTTTGCACTTCTCTTCCGCTTTGGCATCATTGATACGCGCCCCCTTAATACTCGTGAAAAAAGAATGACTTGTTTCTATGCTCTTCAGCGTTACTATTATCGCCAACGTCTGACACTCGTAAAAGGAAAGCTTGAACAAGCTGAGAAGTCGTTAAAGCACAGTGATGTTTCGCAAGTGATTAAAAAAACCTCACAGGATTCCCTCGACTTTTTGAAGGCTCACCTGAGCCAAAATATCAGTCCAATTGAAGAGATAAACGAAGATAATTACCGTAATAATCTAAGTGCATTTTTAAAGCGTTTTCCTGTTATTGGTAGCACAACTTACTCAATTATTAGTTCCGTTGGCTCTGATAACCCGCTGGATTACATTATTATTGATGAGGCATCGCAGCAGGATATTTTACCCGGCGTATTTGCACTGGCGTGTGCGTTTAATGTAGTGATTGTCGGTGACCGCAAGCAACTCCCACACGTACCTGCGAAATTAACTATTGATATTGCAGCGCCATTAGCCGCTTACGACTGTCAACGCTATAGTATTTTGGATTCAGTATTGAGCGTATACGGTAAAAACATCCCTATAACATTGCTGAAAGAGCATTATCGCTGTCATCCTAAAATCATTCAATTCTGTAATAAACAGTTTTACGATAATCAATTAATTACAATGACACGCGATCAGGGTGAAAAAGCCTTGTCTTTAGTGATTACCGCCAAGGGTAATCATAATCGAGATAATAGTAATCTGCGAGAAATAGAGTCAATGAATGCGTTGGATTGGCATGAACACTCTCAGTGCGGATTTATTGCCCCTTATAATGCACAAGTTGATCTCTCTAAGGGCTATTTAGACCAGAGTTTTGTCAGTGCCACTGTGCATAAATTTCAGGGTCGAGAGTGTGATAAAATTGTATTTTCAACAGTGCTTGATAAAAAGGCCAGTTCGCAATCAATTGCGTTCGTTGATGATCCACAACTAATCAATGTGGCAATATCGCGCGCTAAACGTCATTTTACTCTGGTGACAGGTGATAATGTGTTTTCCCAAAAAAACCAACATATTGCCGCACTGATTCGCTATATGGAATATTATGCCGATAGCGATAACATTTTTCAAAGTCCGGTCATCTCTGCTTTCGATTTGCTTTATGAAGAGTACGATCACTCTCTTGAGAGATTAAAAAGGCGGTTAAACCCTGAAGATTCAGCCTATAAATCTGAGCAGATTGCAGCGCGTTTAATTAAAGACGCCTTAAAAATCTCGCATTTTTCAGCGCTTCGCCTACATAGCCAGATTCCACTCAAACAGTTGATTGTTATGCCGAGCAGCATCTTTACATCGCGTGAGAAACAGTTTATGGATCAAGGGGCTAGCTGCGATTTTGTGCTTTACTATTGTGTAGGAAAACAGGCCCTTGCTGTTATTGAAATTGATGGCGGCCAACATTCAGAGGCGGCACAAGCGGAACGGGATCAGCTGAAGCAATCGGTGCTCACTAAATGTGGTATCGCCTTACTCCGTCTACGCACTATTGATAGTCATATTGAAGAGAAAATTGCGGACTTTCTTACCGAAGCGCTCCAGCAGAAACAACCAAGAGTCATCGCAAGTCCGCAATTAGCTTAATCATTCACAGGCAACGCTGCCAGTTCCAGGCTGCTACGGAAATCGTTGCCGACATAATCCGTATCAATCAGCTGGCGGCGACGCAGTTCTGGCAGCAGCCCATTGAGCAGCAAATCCTGCTGATCGGTCTGGCCGAGTCCATGCAGTGAAATCACATCCAGCACGCCAGCTCGGTAACGCTGTTCAATGGCTTCGGCCAGGGTTTCTGGCGTTCCGGCAACAAACCAGTGGCCGGTCTCTTCAGCTTTGATGATCAACTCACGCAAAGTTAATCCTTCCAGCGCATAGCCACGGAAAATGGCGGCGCGCCCCTGACGACGATACACCTGCGCCAGCTCGGGAATAAAGGCGGCGGGCAGCGGTTGATCCAGCGGCAAATCGCGCAGATCCCCCTCACCGCCCAGCATATCGGCCACGCGTAATCTGCCCTGCTCGTAGTTGATGCGTTCATGCTTATCGCGCAAACGGCGCGCCACGTCAGCATCGCTGTCGCCAATGATGGCGTGGAAAGAGTTCATGATCAGCGGCGGATTGTGTTCGCGACCGAAACGTCGCGCCCGCTGCTGCACATCAGCCACGAAGGATTGTGCCGCCTCAAACGTGGGCTGCGAGGTGTAAATCACTTCGGCATAACGTGCGCCGAGCGTAACGCCCGCTTCAGATTGTCCCGCCTGAAACTGCACCGGACGGCGCTGTGGCGGCGGCGGTACGTTGAGCGGACCTGCCACCTGGAAATAGTCACCGCGATAATTAATCGGATGCAGTTTAGTGTGGTCGAGCTTAATGCCACCGCTGGCGGTGCGCTGCACTGCTGCGCGTTCATTGGCGTCATACAGCGCGTTCATCACTTCGATAAATTCGGTGGCGCGCGCGTAGCGCTCCTGCGGTGGCGGCAGCTGGCTTTCACCAAAGTTCTCTTCGCCAACCGATGAGGTCACCGCATTCCAGCCCGCGCGGCCGCCGCTGATATGATCGAGCGTGCCAACCTGACGCGCCAGATTATACGGATGCAGCCAGCTGGTGCTGACGGTGGCGATCAAGCCGATATGCGAGGTCACCTGGCTCAATGCCGCTAGCGCAATCAGCGGATCTTGCGTGCCGGTGGTGCCCGCTAATCCGGCCGGATCGGCCTGCAACAAATCGGCGGTGAACAGCCCGGTAATCTTTTCGCGCTCGGCAATTTTCGCCAGTTCAATGGCGCGCGTGATGCCCACGCCCGGCTGGCTATCATTGACGGCGGAAATCACGCTGCTGGCGCCGACCAGCGTTTTCAGTTTTCTGCGATAGGTTTGCGACACAACACTCTCCTTTATAATTGTCGCGCGAAATCCGCTTTGACATGGTTTAAGGCGTCCGCATCGGTCAGCAGACGTAAGCCGGTGCGTGCCAGCACGCGCGCGCCAATCAGCAGCGCCTGATAGCCGCGCTCGGAGTTGGCCGCTTCACGGAATGGCACGGTGTGGAAAATCAGATCGTCGGGGCCGATTTTCAGCCACGGATGCGCTGTCGGCACCGCATGGCTGATGTCGCCAGCATCGGTGGAAACTTTGTTCTTCTGCGGTGACAGATCGACGGTTTCGCCTGCCGCCGTGAACTCCTCCAGCAGCAAGGCATCCAGCGCTGCGTTCAGTTTGAAATCGCGTGGGCCAATCTGATGATCAATCTCGACGCGTGCGCCGGTTGCCAGCGCCACGCCTTCAGCGATGGCACGCAGACGCGGCTCAAGAGATTCCACCACTTCGCGGCTGTCAGCGCGGATGTAGTAATGCGCCGACGCGTATTCCGGGATGACATTCGGGGCCTGGCCGCCGTTGGTGATAATGCCGTGCACGCGCACGCCATCCGGCAGTTGCTGACGCATTACGCTGATGCCGTTGTAGAGCAGCACCAGCGCATCCAGCGCGTTGATGCCTTCGTGTGGCGCGCTGGCGGCGTGCGATGGCTTGCCATAGAAGTGGAAATAGAGATGATTATTGGCCAGTGTGGATTCGGTCAGCCGGGTTTTGCCCGCGGGATGCACCATCAACGCCACGTCGACATCTTTGAGGTATCCGGCTTCGACAAAGCGCTTTTTCACGTTGCCTTTCGGGCCGCCCGGTCCGGCTAATCCGCCCTCTTCCGCTGGCGTGCCTAACACCACCACGCGTCCGCCGGTTTGATCCAGCACCTGCGACAGCGTGATGGCTGCCGCCACGCTGGTGGTGCCAATCAGGTTGTGACCGCAGGCGTGGCCGATGCCGATCAGCGCGTCATATTCTGCGAGGAAAGCGATGGTGGGGCCCGGTTTGTCACTGGACTTGACCGCATAGAACGCCGTTTCATGACCGGCGACGTTGCGCGTGACGGCAAAACCCTGCGCCGTGAGTAGCTGGGTGAGCTGCTCGCTGGCGAAATATTCGTTGTTGCCGGTTTCGGGGTTTTGAAATATCGCTTTGGCGACCGAGATGAATTTAGCGCTGTTCTGTTCGAGGGTGTTTTCGAGCGTAAGCTGAAGCGGATTCAGCGACATGAGCATTCTCCTTGTTGCATATCGGTCGCCATAAATGGCGACCCTACGTGAATTTGTAGGGTGGCCATTCATGGCCACCGTTTAAATGGCCGCAATAATTTGGGGTGTGAATCAATGACGTTTATCGATGTGCTGCACCAATCGATCGCCGACCCACTGAATGCCGCACACCAGCACAATCAGCACCGCGATCACTGCGATCATCACCGAGGTTTCAAAGCGCTGATAACCGTAGCGGATCGCCAGATCACCCAGTCCGCCGGCGCCAATCGCGCCGGCCATTGCCGAAGCGCCAATCAGCGCGACGAGCGTGACGACAAAACCAGACAGAATGCCGGGCAGCGCTTCCGGGATCAGCACATCCCAGACAATGCGCAACTTGCTGGCACCCATGGCGCGCACCGCATCAATCAACCCGCGATCGACATCACGCAGCGACACTTCCGCCACGCGCGCAAAGTACGGCGTGGCGGTGATCGACAGCGGCACAATCGCTGCCCAGGTGCCGAGCGAGGTGCCGACCAGAAAACGGGTAAAGGGGATCAGCGCCACCAGCAGAATAATGAACGGCAGCGAGCGGAAGCTGTTGATGATCAAGCCCAGCACGCGATTAACGCCGCGATGTTCGGCGATGCCGCCAGGGCTGGTCATCACCAGAATCAAGCCGAGCGGCAAACCCGCCACCAGCGAAAACAGGCCGGAAATCACCGTCATTAATACCGTTTCGCCTAGCGCATTAACTAAAAGATCAATCATCACTGGCGACATAACCCACCCACTCCACTTGAGCCTGCTGCGCGTGCAGCCAGCTGAGAATCTGTTGCTCGTCGGCCGCATTCGCCGCCGGGAGCGCAATAAAGAAACGCACCACCGCGTAGTGCTGGATGTGATCGATGCCGCCCTGCAGCAAGCGGAATTTGCCCGGCAGCGCGCCGGCAAAACGGGTTAACAGATCGCCCTGCGCATCGTCACCGGCAAAGTGCACACTGTAGATGGCATCGCCCTGCTTCTCATCGCTGAGGCGCGCGGCAATATTTTCCGGCAGCTGCGGCAGCAAACCGCGCAGCAGCGTGCGCGTCAATTGCGACCTGGGATGCGCAAACACCTGCCACACCGGTCCTTGTTCGATGATTTCTCCGGCATCAATCACCGCCACGCGATGCGCCACGGATTTGATCACTTCCATCTCATGAGTGATCAGCAGGATGGTGATGCCGAGTTTTTGATTCAGGGATTTGAGCAGCGCCAGAATCGAGCGCGTGGTTTCCGGATCAAGCGCGGAGGTGGCTTCGTCGCACAGCAGCAGCGCCGGGCTTGCCGCCAGCGCGCGGGCAATGCCAACGCGCTGTTTTTGGCCGCCAGATAACGCCGCCGGATAGCTTTGCGCTTTGTCCGCCAGCCCCACCAGCTCGAGCAGTTCCGCTACGCGCTGCTGGCGCTGCGCTTTATCCATGCCGGCAATTTTCAGCGGTAGCGCCACGTTCTGCGCCACCGTTTTGGCCGATAACAGATTGAAGTGCTGAAACACCATGCCAACGCGACTGCGCACCGTTTGCAGCTGTTTTTCCGACAGGCCGGTAATGTTGCGGCCTTCAATTTCAATGACGCCTTCATCAGGTTGTTCCAGTCCGTTGAGACAGCGGATCAGCGTGGATTTACCCGCGCCGCTGCGTCCAATCAGGCCAAGAATTTCGCCTTTCTGCACCGTCAACGAGATATCGCGCAGCGCCTGGGTTGATCCAAAGCGACGTGACACGCCTTGCAGGCGCACCACGCTGCCGCTGTCGCGAAACGTCACCTGCGCCCCGTCATGCGTGCTTTCCGCCACGCCACGTTTCACGGCGGTAAAGGGCGTTTCGACTGCTGAGAATAGCGTCATCTTTTTCGTTCCTTACCAGGCCGTTTCGCCCGTGCCTTTGTAGACTTTGTCAAACACGGTCTTCACGGCATCGTTCTGATAAGACGCCACCAGCGTTTTCACCCACGGCGCGCTGACGTTCTCTTTCTTCACCGCAATAAAGTTGTTGTACGGATTATCTTTTACCGGCTCCTGCGCAATGCGATCTGCGGCGGTCAGGCCACTTTTCAGCGCCCAATCGGTGTTGACGACGGCGGCATCCAGATCTGGAACGGAGCGGCCGATGATGCCGGAATCCAGCTCTTTGATTTTCAGATGATGCGGATTGGCGGTGATATCCGCGGTGGTGGCCGCGATGCCGACGCCCGGCTTCAGCTTGATCAGGCCTTGTTGCTCAAGCAGCACCAGACCGCGCGCTTCGTTAGAGGGATCGTTTGGCACGCCAATCACCGCGCCCTCTTTCAACGCTTTGGCGCTTTTCACTTTCTTCGAGTAGAGACCAATCGGCCACACGGCGGTATCGCCAACGCGCACGATGTCGTAGTGATTCACCTTGATTTGGTTATTGAGGAACGGCTGATGCTGGAAGGCGTTGGCATCCACTTCGCCGTTTTGCAGCGCTTCGTTCGGCTGGTTGTAATCGTTGAAGATCACGGTTTTCACCGTTAAGCCTTTTGCCGCCGCCTGTTTGATCACTTCGCGCCAGACATCTTCATCTTCGCCGCTGATGATGCCGACTTTTACCGAGGTTTTATCCGCTGCGTGCGCGATGGATAACGGCGACAGCGCCGCGCTGGCCAGCAGCAAAGCCCCAGCACTTAACAAGAATTTATTTTTTACCGACGACAGACGTGTGTGCATAAAAAGCTTCCTAATCGTTATAATTGCGCGAGTCAAAATAAGCTGTCGTAACGACAGATGACCGCAGTATACGCAGATGCTTATTCCTGCATTATGATTTATTCAGGAAAGCTATTCCTGAAAAGAATAAAGCTGCCGTGCGGCTCGCATCGCCACCAGCGAGAAAATGGCTGTGTTATCCTTTCCTTTTGATGGATTTATTACTGAGCGCTATGTCGGACACCACAACTAAACGCAAAAATGACCCTGAAGGGCTGAAGAAACGCATCCTTGCCGGTGCGCTGAAGATGTTCGCCGAGTTCGGCATGCAGGGCGCGCGGCTGGAGCAGATCGCTGAGCACGCGCAAACCACCAAACGCATGGTGGTGTACCACTTCAGCAATAAAGAGCAGCTTTATATTGAGGTGCTGGAGCAGGTGTATCAGGCGATTCGTGAGCACGAAACGGGCCTCAATCTCGCCGAGATGGAGCCGGAACTGGCAATGACCAAACTGGTGGAAGCCAGCTTCGATTACCACGTTTCCCACCCGGACTTTATGCGGCTGGTGTGTACCGAAAACCTGCTGCGCGGGCGCTACATCATGCAATCCGAACGTATCAAGGCATTGAATAAGAGTGCGCTCGATCTGCTGGATGACATTCTGACGCGCGGCCAGCAGCAAGGGCTGTTTATTGATGGGCTGGACACCGTCGACGTGCACCGCTTGCTCAGCAGCATTTGTGTGCACCACGTCTCTAATCGTTACACCTTTCACACGCTGTTCACGCCAAACGATAGCGAGGAAGACAGCATCCGTCGTAACCGTCAGTTAGCCGTCACCGCCACGCTGCGTTACGTGCGCAAAGCCCCGTAGACTGCGGCTTTGCAGTGATGGTCTACGCTTTAAATCCTGGGACCGTCACAGACCTCAATTTAAGGAACGCCGTAGTGAACAAAGACCCCCACCTTTATCCCTTACGCCATACGCACAATACTGACCAGGACAGCGCACTGTGGAACTGGGCGCAAAACACGGTGGTTGGTCAGCGCAGTCAGTTACAACAGCCGCAAACTGAAGCGGAGTTACAACAACTGCTGCGCGCCGCCAGCGGCAAAGTGCGCGTACTGGGCAGTCGCTTGTCGCCGGGCCGCATGCTGGGCGTGAATGAGCAGGATTTGCTGCTGGATCTCAGCGCGTTCAATGGCGTGATTGCGCAAGATGCCGACAGCGTCACCTTTGCCGCCGGCACGCCGCTGGAGCAGGTTTACAGCACCTTAACCGGGATGGATCGCATGCTGGCCTCGTCCCCGGGTGTGATCGCGGTGCAAACGCTGGCGGGCGCGATGGCCACCGGCACGCACGGCCAGGGTTTGGCGCAAAGCTCAATCGCCGATGAAGCGCTACGCATCCGCATGGTGTTAGCCGACGGCAGCGTGCGTGAATTCGTGCGCGGCGAGCCCGATTTCGCCGCCGCGCAGGTTTCGCTCGGCACCTTAGGCATTGTTACCGCCGTGACGCTGCGTACCCGCCCTTTCCGCCTGTTTACCTGCCACAAGTTTGCCGTCTCCGCCGATACGCTGGAAAAGGATCTGGTGGAGTGGAATCAGCAGTATGAGATGAGCAAAGCCTGGTGGTTTGTCGATGACAACCTGATGCACGTATGGAACGCGCATGAAGCCAGCGACGAAGAGGCTGAAGCCTGGCATGCCAATCAGCGTGAGGTGATTGAGCATGGCGATGACACCGACAGCAGCCTGAATGAGACCATCGATCAGACGCTGGCACAGATGCATCGCGATACGCAGATTCACGGAAAAGGCGGCAAACAGTTCCGCACCGTGACGCGCTTCCGCGATTTCACCGACATCAGTGGCGATATCTATCAGCTGTTTTGTCGCGGTATTGCCGTACCGCAGATCAACGTCGAAATCGGCGTGCCGCTGGAGAAAACGCCGGAGATTATCAGCAAGATCAAAGCGTGGTATGCCGAGAATCATCCGCATATGCACTATCCGATCATTCTACGTTGTACCGGCGCGTCTGAAGCCTGGCTCAGTCCGGCGTATCAGCACGCTACCTGCTTCTTCGGCTTCGTGGTCTATTACGCCGATGACGGTTCGCTGTCGCAGGATGGCCTGCATTTTCTCACTGAGGTGGAGAAGCTGCTGGCAGCCGAAGGCGGACGTCCGCACTGGGGCAAATATTACGACCCGCAGCGCTATCAGTGGCGCGATATCTATCCGCAGTGGGACGCTTTCCGCGCGGTGCGCAATCAGCTCGATCCGCAACGCCGTTTTAGCAATGACTATGTCACTGCTTTGTTTGATTAAGTTTGAGGGGGAGAAACCATGTTTGCATGGGTAACGCTGTTAACGCAGCCGGACTATTTTATTGGCGTGAAGGCGCTGCACCGCTCGGTGAAACCCGTTGGCCGCTGATTGTGATGGTCACCGATGCCATCGATCTGGAGACGCGTGAAGCCTTGCAAGCGCTGGGCTGCGTAATCCATTCGGTGGATCCGCTGATGCCAAATGCCGAACTGGAGCAGCATTACGCTTCGGCGCAGTTCGGTGAAGTGTGGAGCAAACTGCGCGCGTGGGAGTTGGTGGATTGCGAGCGCGTGGTGTTTCTCGATGCCGATATGCTGGTGCTGCGCAATATGGATGAGCTGTTTACGCTCGATCTGGGCAAGCATGCGCTGGCAGCGTGTCACGCCTGTCGCTGCAATCCCAACAAGATCGCCAGCTATCCGGCCAGCTGGCAGCCGGAGAGTTGTCACTATACCTGGCAGGATCGCGGCGAACCGGCACCCTCCACGCTTGATCGCTATCTGAACGGCGGTTTCCTGGTGCTGAAGCCGGATCTGGCGGTGTTTGAGTGGCTGCAGGAGAAAGTGGCGGGCATTACCGATTTGCGTCGCTATCCGTTCTCCGAGCAGGATTTACTCAATGAAGTGTTCGAAGATCGTTGGCTGCCGCTTTCGTATAAATACAATGCGCTGAAAACCTTGCCATTCCAGCACAGCAAGATGTGGCGCGAAGATGAAGTGAAGAACCTGCACTTCATTCTGGCGAAACCGTGGAAACGCGATTTGAATCAGCCCGAGTCGGAACGCGACCGTTATTACGCGCTGGATAAGCTGTGGTGGGCGTTGGCGGCGGAATAAAAAAAACAGCGCGATGATTATCGCGCTGTTTCATATGAATTGCGCATTACTGCGCGCCAGGTCGCCATGAATGGCGACCCTACGATTTATTGCGCTTTTGGCTCGCCCATCGCTTTCAACTTCTTCGACAGCTCGCGACGCTCTTTGGAGAGGTCAGCGTTTTTGATGATGTACTCATCAACGCGGTCTTCATAGTCCACACGCATGCTGGCGATAATTTCCTGCACCGCCTCGATGCTCATGCCTGGTTTGATGTATTCACTCAGGTTGTCCAGCAGCAGCACACGTTTCTGGTTATCACGGACTTTCTTCTCGTTATCCACGATTTCGCGCTGCAGTTTGTTTTTACGACGGAACATACGCACAAACTCCAGTACGTCCTGAAATGATTGCTTGGCATTTTCCATGTTGGCACCTTTCTTGAGGCCTGCGTCGGCAGGCGGAATAGTCATAACGTTTAGCTTAGCGGCTTGGCCGCCAGGGTTGCAATTCTCACCGCTAAATTCGGACTGGCGCTTATCTTAACGCAAAGAAAGGGTGATTCACATTAAGTCATTGCCTGAGAAAACTATTTACGCAGCGCCAGACGCACTAAATCGGTCATACGCTCCAGCTGACGCGCCTGTTCAAGGCTCAGCCAGACGTAACCGTAAATCGCCGTGGTTTCAGAACGTCCGCTGCGATTGGCAATTAGCTGCTCCAGTTCCTGGGTGATCTCCTCCAGCGCGTGACTATTGGCGGTGATCTGCTCGGTTTCGCCTTTCACCATCAGCGTTGCCAGCGCATTCAACGTGTCTTCAGTCATCTGCTGGGTGCGACGCAGCGTGGGCGCGTTGAGCATAATCAAGTGGCTTTCACGTGACGACCACCATGCATCAATCTGCATCTGCATGGTGTTCACCATATTACGGTTAATCGTTTGGATCGCCTCAAACACCGATTTCGGAATGCGCGTCTCTTTGCTCGCCGGTTCCAGCAGCGCACGCATTTTGATCACGCCGCTCAGCAGTTTCTGGAAAGGTTTATTCAGCCGCGGTTTCTCCAGCAGATTGGCGGAGAAGCCGGTGTGATGCAGCTTGGCCATGGCAATAAACGCATCCGATAGCTGGATACGCCAATGTGTATACGCGCGTTGCGCCCAGATGGCGCTAAACAGCAGCGCCATCAGCGAACCAAGAATCACGTCGCCGCCGCGCCACATGGCGATGGTGAAATCCCCGGCCGGTGCGCCTACCACCACGCCGAGCGTGATACCGATCAACAACGCCATGTAGGGATGCTTGCCCAGCGTCAAATAGCCGCAGACCACCATCACGATGGCGCACCACACCAGCATGACCGGCAGCGAAAATAGCTCAAGTTTGAGCGCGATTAGGCCGGATATCAGACCGGCGAAGGTGCCGCTAATACGCTGCACTACGCGCGGCAGCACGTTGCCCCAGGTAGAAATCGGCCCCATCACCACTACCAGCGTAATCAGCGGCCAGGTGCCTTCGGGAATGTCTGTGAGGCGTACAAACAGGAAGCACAGCACAAAGGCGATAGCGATGCGCACGCCGTGCACGGCGCGATAGTGGCGGTAGAACCAGAACTCAATCTGCGAGATGGGCTTGTCAGCGCGTAACATGGTTGTCCGGGAACGCTAAAAATTTGCGCGCTATGTTACCCTGGCAACGGCTGCATCATCAGGGTCGAACGCAATTATTTTTCGTGTTTTGCTGAAATACAACATGGGTGTTACATCTAATTTTCCCAATGGAAACATTGATGTAACGCAATGGGTTTGGTGCGGTTATTGATAAGGTCGCCATGAATGGCGACCCTACGGGTGCGGTTGTGTAGGGTCGCCATTTATGGTGACCGAACGGGTGCGGTTTTGTAGGGTCGCCATTTAGGGTGACCGCGTAATTTAATCAGCCGCACGTACCGGAATATACATATCCACCAACCAGTCGCCGCTGTCAGATCCATCAGAAAGGTAATGCTCAAAGCACGGACGATTGTCCACTTGCCAGCCGCCCTGCGCATTTAAGCTATCGAACAAACTGCGCCACGCGCTGAAGAAATCGTTGTTAAGCACTTCAACACGCGCGTGAAAATAGCGGCCGCCCGGCAATAAGCCTTTTTCGATATCGTCGCCCGCCGCCGGAATCATCTCCTCTGGCGCGGTAATCACCGTTTCCACGCGCAGCGCTTCAGGCGGAAGCTCCTGCGGATTGCCGTAATAGATCGCCAGCCATTCGCCTTCAACCTTGTGCTCGCTCACCCAGCTTTTCAGCTGGTTAAAGCCGCGCGGCACGGTTTCCTGCCACGGACCTTGCAGATGATAACCGAGCCAGCTTTGCGGATTACGTTCAACAATCGATGCTTTCATAACTTGCCTCTCATCAGCAGCAGAAACAGCGATTGTGCCATCACCGCCGCAGCACGGCGACGATGATGACGCGGAAATACGCGACGGATTACAGTTTCTGTTTCACGTAATCGCTGATGCGCGTCATGATGCCAGCCTGATCAACCGCTTGCAGCGCGTAGAGCGGATAGCTTGCCAGCTGCTTATCTTTATCCATCACCTGAATTTCACCAATCTGCTCGCCCGCTTTCAGCGGCGCTTCCAGATCTTTACGATCGATAACGTATTTCGCCATCACGTTGGCCACTTCGGTGCGCGGCAGCGACAGGTAGATATCCTGCGTGGTACCGACATCCACTTTATGCGGATTGCCATACCAGACGTTTTCGCTGCCGATTTTTTTGCCTGCGTGGAACAGCTGCACGGTATCAAAGGTGTTTTGGCCCCACACCAGCAGCTTGCGCGCCTGATCTTCACGTCCTTTCGGGCTCTTTCCGCCCATGATCACCGCGATCAAGCGATGACGCCCAACGACGTTGGAGGCGATGATGTTAAAGCCAGCGCTTTCGGTGTGGCCGGTTTTCAGGCCATCGACGTGCAGATTTTGATCCCACAGCAAGCCGTTGCGGTTGTTCTGGGTGATGCCGTTCCAGCTCAGGGTTTTCTCACCGTACATGGCGTAGAAATCGGGCTCGCCGCTGATGATAGCGCGCGACAGCACTGCCAGATCGCGTGCGGTGGTGTGCTGACCCGGCGCATCAAGGCCGTGCACGGTTTCGAAATGGGTGTGCGACAGACCGAGCTTCTGCACATAGCTGTTCATCATGGTAACGAAGCTGCCTTCGCTGCCAGCCACGTGATCCGCCAGCGCCACGCAGGCATCGTTACCCGAATCGATAATCACGCCACGCATCAGGTCGCGCACCGTGACCTGATCGCCCGGCTTGAGGAACATCAGCGAAGAACCTTTAAACACCGGATTGCCCGCACCCCACGCATCTTTGCCAATGGTGACTTTGTCATCGCGGCTGATTTTGTTCTGATCGATCGCGCGATCCACGACATAACCGGTCATCAGTTTGGTCAGGCTGGCCGGATTACGCTCTTCATCCGGATTGCCGGCAGTGAGAATTTGTCCGGTTGTGGCGTCCATCAACACCCACGAAGCCGCATCAATCGGCGGTGGCGTCAGGGGAAATGGCATGCTGTCGTCGGCCTGCGCCAACGATGCCCAAATAATCATTCCAGATACAGTTACCAGCAGACGCCTTTTCAACACTTCTTCCTCAAAATCAAAAAATGAATTTACCGCCGCACGTTTTACGGCAAATAGCGCTTACAGATCTGAATAAATTGAAAAAAAGTATGAACTGCGCATAAATGCTGCGCGCCCGCTCGCAGCGAGGATGATCGAGGTTGTACTGCTATCCAGGGACGACTATCCTGTGCGTTGATTCTCCATTGCCAGGATAACGCCGTGCCCGCCTCTGAGTTCACCTTCTTATTTCACGATTATGAAACCTTCGGTAAAAGCCCGTCGCTGGACCGTCCTGCGCAGTTTGCGGGCCTGCGTACCGACAAAGAATTCAACGCGGTAGGTGAACCGCAGGTGTTTTATTGCCAGCCAGCCGACGATTATTTGCCGCAGCCGGAAGCGGTGATGATCACCGGCATTACGCCGCAAACCGCCAAAGCGCGTGGCGTAACAGAAGCAGCGTTTGCCGAACGCATTCACGGCCTGTTTAGCGAGCCGCAAACCTGTGTGATTGGTTACAACAATGTGCGCTTCGACGATGAAGTGACCCGCAATATCTTCTATCGCAACTTCTATGATCCGTACGGCTGGAGCTGGCAAAACGGCAATTCACGCTGGGATTTACTCGATGTGATGCGCGCCTGCTACGCGTTGCGCCCGGAAGGCATTGAGTGGCCGGAAAATGACGATGGCTTTCCAAGCTTTAAGCTGGAGCATCTCACCAGGGCCAACGGTGTGGCGCACGAGCAAGCGCACGATGCGATGTCGGACGTTTATGCCACGCTGGCGATGGCGAAACTGGTGAAAGAGAAGCAGCCGAAGCTGTTTGAGTTTCTGTTTACCCATCGCAACAAACAGAAACTGATGACGCTGATTGATATCCCGCAGATGAAACCGCTGGTGCACGTCTCCGGCATGTTCGGCGCGGCGCGCGGTAACACCAGCTGGATTGTGCCGCTGGCGTGGCATCCGGATAATCGTAATGCGCTGATTGTCGCCGATCTGGCCGGTGATATGTCGCCGCTGCTGGAGCTTGGGTCAGATGAACTGCGTGAGCGTTTGTATACCCGTCACAGCGATTTGGGCGATCTGCCTGCGGTGCCGATCAAGCTGGTGCATATTAATAAGTGTCCGGTGCTGGCGCCCGCGAGCACGCTGCGTCCGGAAGATGCCGCACGCCTGAATATCGATCGTCAGCAGTGTCTCGCTAACCTTAAGCTGCTGCGCGAACACGCGGAAATGCGTGAGAAAGTGGTGGCGCTGTTTGCCGACGCCGAACCGTTTACGCCCTCGGATGATGTGGATGCGCAGTTGTATGACGGTTTCTTCAGCGACGCCGATCGCGCGGGTATGAATATTATCCGTCAGACGCCGCCGCAAAACTTACCGGCGCTGGATTTGAGCTTCGAAGATAAGCGCATTGCTAAGCTATTGTTCCGCTATCGCGCACGTAATTTCCCTGGCACGCTGGATGACGCCGAGCAGCAGCGCTGGCTGCAGCATCGCCGCGAAGCGTTGAATGCTGAGCGCGTGCAGGCGTTTCTATTGGAACTGGAGTCGCTGGCGAGTTTGCATGAGGGGAATGCGGAGAAGATGGCACAGCTGAAAGCGCTGTATTTGTATGCGCAGGAGCTGGTGTCTTAGTTTGTCCTCTGCGGTTTGAT
>NZ_DALYOQ010000007.1:17125-28260 GCF_031974595.1 Pantoea sp. CTOTU46764
CACGGGAGAGGGAGATGCTGCCGTATGCCTGCTCCGATCGGTTCCCTCTCCCGCTTGCGGGAGAGGGTTAGGGTGAGGGAAAACCCTTAAATCATCCCCCACACCAGCCACGTCAGCGCGAAACCGCTCAGCCCCATCACCGTAGTCAACACCGTCCACGTCTTCAGGCCATCAGCTACCGACAGGCCCAAATAGCGCGTCACCACCCAGAACCCCGCATCATTCACGTGCGACAACCCTAAGCCGCCGAAACAGGCCGCCAGCGTTACCAGCACGCGCTGCATATCCGTTACATCGCCCACCGCCTGGCTTAGCAAACCGCTGGTGGTTAAAATGGCGACCGTTGCCGATCCCTGCGACGCACGTAGCGCAAGTGATAAAATAAACGCAGCTGGCACCAGCGGCAGATGCAAGGTTTCCAGCGTCAGCGCCAGCGCTTTGCCCACACCCGACTCCACCAGAACCTTACCAAAGGCACCGCCCGCACCCGCCACCAGAATCACGCTGGCAGAGCTGGGAATCGCACGTCCGGTGAGGTCTTCTAACTTCTCTTTGCTCCAGCCGCGACGCACGCCAAGCAGCCACGCCGCCAGTCCCAGCGCAATCAGCAGTGCAATCGCCGGCGTACCAATCACCGTCATCACCGAGCGCAGCTTGCTGCCTTCTGCTAACGTGGTATGTGCTACCGTGCCCATGACGATTAACAGAATCGGCACGACAATCAGGCCGGTAATGGTTAGCGCACCCGGCGGTGGCGCGTCATTTTTCGGCTTGCCTTCCGGCTTCGCCAGCTGCAATTGCTCCAGCACATCGACGGAAAGGTGATATTGACGCAGGTTCATCGCTTTTGCGACGTAGTAACCGACGATACCGACCGGAATCGAGATCAGGATTCCGAGCATCATCAGCCAGCCCATGTCGGTATGCAAAATCCCTGCAGCCGCTGCCGCGCCCGGATGCGTTGGCAGCGCTACGTGCACCGTCAGCATCACGCCCGCCATTGGCAAGCCAAACTTCAGCGGTGATACGCGTGCCACTTTGGTGAAGCCATAAATCAACGGAATCACGATGATGAAGCCAACTTCGAAGAACACCGGAATACCGAGGATAAACGCCGCCATGGTCAGCGCCGCCACGGTACGCTTGATGCCCAGAGATTTACTGAAGCGTTGCGCCAGCGACTCCGCACCGCCCGAGGCCTCAATCACTGCGCCGAGCATCGCCCCCAGCACGATGATAATGGTGATATGCCCCAGCAAGTTACCCATCCCGCTAAAGATGGTTTCCATGATTTTGTCGGCGGGAATGCCGGTAGCAATTGCCACCAGCAGGCTGACAATCAGCAACGCCACAAAGGGGTGAACTTTGGTTTTAATCACCAGCAACAGCAAAATCACGATGCTGGCGGTAGCGATAGCTAACAACAACGCGGTTGACATGATAATCCTCTATTTTATAAGTATTTTTAGGGTACAGCTTTCTCTGGTATTGGCAGATTCAGATATGACTTATCCAACACAGCGGATAGGCCGCTGCGTTGGCGATAAACAAGAATTTATTTGGCGTAAGGCGCGAACCAGTCAAGGCCCGCTTCGGTGCGGCCACGCGGGATATATTCACATCCCACCCAACCGTCGTAACCCACTTCATCCAGCAGGTTAAACAGATAGGAATAGTTGATTTCGCCTTCATCCGGTTCGTGACGGTGCGGCGCAGAAGCAATCTGGATATGGCGATAACGATCGGCGTATTCGCGAATCAGATGGGTCAGATTGCCGTCCACCAGCTGCGCATGGAACAGATCGAGCTGGGTAAAGACGTTGGGCCGATCGATACGCGCCATCATTGCCAACGTCTGATACTGGCTGGCGTAGAGATAATTCGGCTTAATAACCGGGTTGAGCGCTTCCAGCAGCAGGCGAATGCCGTGCGGCGCAAAGCGTTCGGCGGCATAGTGCATGTTACGTACGAAAGTCTCTTCATACGCAGCGCGATCGGCACCGTTTGGCACCGTTGCCGCCATTACATGCACCTGCGGCACATTAAGGGCTATCGCATATTCCAGCGCCCGATCGATATCGGCACGCGCTTCCTGTTCACGGCCCGGAATAGCAGAAACGCCCCACTCGCCCGCCTGCACGTTGCCTGCAGCGGTGTTGAACAGCACCAGTTCCAGCTGATGTTTTTCCAGCTCGGCTTTAATCACCTCGGCAGGAAAGTCATACGGGAACAGGAATTCCACTGCGCGAAAACCGGCGTTAGCGGCGGCGGCAAAGCGCTCGATAAACGGTAGCTCACCGAACTGGGTAGATAAATTGGCTGCAAACTTAGGCATTAGAAATTCCTCAATTCCGCGACTTCGCTATCGGTCAGATAACGAATCGAGCGGTCGCCGAGCGTAAACATCAGGCGCGCGGTCTCTTCCAGTTCTTCAGTGTTATTGGCGGCTTCGCGCAGGGATTTGCCCACCACCACCGGACCGTGATTGGCCAGCAGGAAGGCGTTGTAACGCGAGGCCAGATTGGCCAGATCGTCGGCCAGGCGCTGATCGCCCGGCTTGTAATAGGGCACCACTGGCACATCACCGACGCGCATCACCACGTACGGCGTGAACGGACGAATACAGTTTTCAGTGTCGAGATCGTTCAGGCAGGAGAGCGCCGTCAAATAGTGACTGTGCAGATGCACCACCGCTTTGCACTCGGGATTATTCAGGTACAGTGCGCGGTGAAATTCCACTTCTTTCGATGGCTTGTCGCCGGAGATCCATTCGCCCTGAATTGTCACTTTCGACAGACGATCGGCCTGCAATTCGCCGAGGCAGGAGCCGGTTGGCGTCGCCAGCAAGTTGCCATCTTCCAGCAGCAGCGACAGGTTGCCTGCCGAACCGGTGGCGTATCCGCGCTGAAAGAAGGACGCCCCGAGCTGCACCATTTCTTCGCGTGCTTGTTGTTCCGTCATGCTGAAAACTCCTGTTGTGCGCGGGCAAAGAACTGTTCATCGCCAAAGTTGCCGGATTTCAGCGCCAGCGACAGCGGCTGATGGATATCGCGCACCCACGGCACGCCCGGCGAAATCATTGGGCCAATGTGGAATGCGGTGACGCCAAGGCTTTGTGCCACCACGCCCGAGGTTTCACCACCGGCGACGATAAAGCGCTGCCAGCCACGGCTTTTCAGCTCCCGCGTTACCGCAGCAAACAGCTGCTCAACCGCTTCACTGCTGCGCGCCGCGCCGTATTGCTGCTGAATCGCCTGCAGCTGCTGCGCATCGGCGGTAGCAAACAGCAAGGGCGCCAGATCGGGCTGATGATGCGCTTCCACCCAATCACAAAGTTCCTGCGCATAGCTTTCAACGTTATCGAGGCAGCGCTCCACCAACACTTCGTGCGATGGCGCTAGCTGGCGATACGCCTGCACCTGACGATTGGTCATCTGCGAGCAGGAGCCCGAGATCACTACCGCGCGCTCGCCTTGTGGACGTCCGGCTTGTTCAGCGTCGCTATTCTGCTGCTGCGTTGCCCAGGCGCGGGCGATACCGATCGCCAGGCCTGAACCGCCGGTCACCAGACGCATTTCTTTCAGCGCTTCGCCCTGCGTCAGCAGATGCTGCTCGTGCAGGGCGTCCAGCACCACATAGTTGATGCCCTGCGCCTTCAAGGTATCCAGCTGGGCACGCACCGCATCGGCACCCTGATCCAGCTGAGTCGCGTTGATCACCGCCGCCTTGCCCTTAGCCTGACGTGTCATTAAACGCACCAGATTGCTGTCGGTCATTGGCGTTACCGGATGGTGGCGCATGCCCGATTCGGACAGCAGCTGATCGGCGACAAACAGATAACCCTGATACACCGTGCGACCGTTAACCGGCAGCGATGGCGAGATCACCGTTTGCGTTTCGCCTAACGCCGCCAGCAACGCATCAGTAACCGGACCGATATTGCCCAGCTCGGTGCTGTCGAAGGTGGAGCAATATTTGAAGTAAAAACGATCGCAGCCCTGCTGTTGCAGCCACTTCAGCGCCGCCAGCGACTGATCGATCGCCTGCTGCGCCGGGCAAGAGCGCGACTTCAGGCTGATCACTATCGCCTGCGCGCTCAGCTCGTCATGACTTTCCGGCACCCCGTTGAACTGAATGGTCGGCAGACCGTTTTGCACCAGGAAGCTGGCGATGTCGGTCGCTCCGGTAAAATCGTCTGCAATGACGCCTAAACGCATGATTACTTCTCCTTCGCCTGCGGCAGCGTGATGCCGCTGAAGATCTTGATCACCGCGCTATCATCTTCACGACCGTGACCGGCGTTGCTGGCTTCGGTAAACATGTTGAGCGCAGTGGAGGCCAGCGGCAGTGGGAAGTGCAGCGACTTGGCGGTGTCCGCCACCAGATTGAGATCTTTAACGAAGATATCGACTGCTGATTTCGGCGAATAATCGCCATCCACCACGTGACGCATGCGGTTCTCAAACATCCACGAGTTACCGGCGGCGTTGGTGACCACGTCATACATGGTATCGAGTGGAATACCGGCGCGGGCGGCCAGCGCCATCGCTTCAGCGCCCACGGCAATGTGCACGCCCGCCAGCAGCTGGTGAATGATTTTGACGGTTGAGCCGAGACCGATTTCGCTGCCCACGCGATAGACTTTCGCCGCCACCGCATCCAGCACCGGCTTCAGCAGGGCAAAAGCTTCGTCGCTGCCGGAGGCCATCACGGTCATCTCGCCAACCGCTGCTTTAGCTGCGCCGCCGGAAACCGGGGCATCCAGCATCAGCAACTGATGCTGCGCCAGCTGTTGTTCAATCGCCTGCGCATCCTGTGAAGAGATGGTAGAAGAGACCATTACCACGGTGCCGGGCTTGAGCTGCGCCGCCACGCCGTTTTCACCAAACATAATCGCTTTAACCTGCGCGGCGTTGACCACCAGCAACAGCACCGCATCGAGTTCGGCGGCAAAGCGGGCAGCGGAGGTTTGCGCATCACGCGCACCGGCCTGACGCAGGGTTTCCAGCGCCTGCGGATTGAGATCAACACCCCAGGTATTTAATCCTGCACGGATGCAAGACTGCGCTGCACCCATGCCCATGGAACCTAAACCAATCACGCCGATGTTATTCACGGTTGCTGACACAGCAAACCTCCATTGTTAATTTAAGTGATAATTTGTTCATTGGTGTTAAGTCTGCCGCAGTCAGTGGCGAATAAACGTGCGTGATATCACAAAAATTAACTTCACTGCGCAACGTTTAACATGGATTCACAGCTAAAGGTAAGTGTGGCACAGCCCTTTAACACGGGATTTCTGCTTACATATCGGGAAGATAAATTGTGCTGCGAGCTGTGAATCGATGATCTACAATGTGAAAAAATGATAATTCAGGGAGAGCAATGTGATTCCGGTTGAACGTCATCAACAAATTTTAGCGCTGGTAGGCGAACGCGGCGTGGTCAGCATTGCCGAGCTGACTGAGCGGTTGGGTGTGTCGCACATGACGATTCGTCGCGATGTGCAGAAGCTGGAAGAGCAAGGTGCAGTATTGTCTGTTTCGGGCGGCGTGCGCTCGGCGGATCGCCTGGCGGCGGAGCCGTCGCATCTGGCGAAAACCAATATGTACAGCGGCGAGAAGATGGCGATTGGTCAGTATGCCGCGCGTCATATTCCGCGCAATAGCTGCATCTATCTCGATGCTGGCACTACCACTTTAGCGCTGGCGCGCGAGCTGGTGGAGCGTGACGACTTGCTGGTGGTGACCAATGATTTCGTGATTGCGCGCCTGCTGATGGAGAGCAGCGGCTGCAAACTGATTCACACCGGCGGCACGGTGTGTCGTGAGAACCGTTCCAGCGTCGGTGAAGCCGCTGCACGTAGTTTGCGCCAGCTAGCGATCGATATCGCATTTATCTCCGCGTCCTGCTGGGGCCCGCGCGGGCTTTATACGCCGGATGAGGATAAAGTGCCGGTCAAGCAGGCGGCGAGCGATGTCAGTAGTAAGCGCGTATTGCTAAGCGACAGCTCGAAGTACAACAAGATTGCGACGCATCTGGCATTGCAGCTGGAGCGCTTTGATACGTTGATCACGGATGCGGAGTTGAGTAAAGCGGGACGCGAGGCGTTGAGTGCGGGGAGTTGGGAGTTGGTGTTGGCGGGGTAAGTTCTCTGCGCTTTGATGCCCTCACCCCGGCCCTCTCCCACGGGGAGAGGGAGACGCAGCCACATGTGAAATACGCACTGGTAAAATCACTCGGGCGGTCCCCTCTCCCGCTGGCGGGAGAGGGTTAGGGTGAGGGAAACTAAATCACACTTCTTCGCTGAACTGCGGAACCGGGTTGCGGAAGGTGCGGGTCACAAACGCGAGGTAAATAATACCAATCGCTGCCCACACCAGGCCGAGCACCATTGAGGTCTCTTCCAGATTAATCCACAACGCACCGACTGTCAGGGCACCCATCACCGGCAGCACCAGATAGTTGAGGTGATCTTTCAGCGTCTTGTTACGCTTCTCACGGATCCAGAACTGCGCAATCACCGACAGGTTCACAAAGGTGAATGCGACCAGCGCACCGAAGTTAATCAGCGCAGTTGCGGTGACCAGGTCGAAGTTGATTGCCAGCAGCGCCACACCGCCTACCAGCAGCACGTTCAGTGACGGCGTGCGGTAAGTCGGGTGAATGAAGCCAAAGAAACGCTGTGGGAATACGCCATCACGGCCCATCACGTACATCAGACGCGAAACGCCTGCGTGCGCCGCCATACCGGATGCCAGCACCGTCACCACCGAGAAGATCAGAATGCCAATCTGCAGCGCTTTACCCGCCACGAACAGCATGATCTCTGGCTGTGAAGAGTCCGGATTGGTGAAGCGTGAAATGTCCGGGAAGTACAGCTGCAGGAAGTATGAGACACCGATAAAGATCACACCACCAATCAGCGCGGTGAGGAAAATCGCGCGCGGGATAGTGCGTTCAGCATCTTTGGTCTCTTCTGACAGCGAACTGATACCGTCAAAGCCGAGGAACGAGAAGCAAAGAATGGTCGCACCGGTAATCATCGGTACCACATGTGCGTTCTCAGACCAGAACGGTTTGCTGCTGGTCAAGGTTCCTGCGCCAACACCGTGTGCCACACCGTAAATCACCATGCCGGTGATCACTACCATCACCACCACTTGCAGCACCACGATCACGCTGTTGAAGTTGGCAACGGTTTTGATTCCACGCAGGTTAGAGATGGTCATAAAGGCCACCAGCAGCACCACGAAAATCCACGACGGAATGCCCGGCACCAACGTCTCAAAGTAGCTTTTCGCCAGCAGGATGTTGATCATCGGCATGAACAAGTAGTCCAGCAGTGATGACCAGCCCACCATAAAGCCGACGTGCGGACTGATTGCCTTCTGAGCATAGGTGTAAGCGGAGCCCGCAGATGGGAAGCGGCGTACCAGCTTGCCGTAGCTCACGGCAGTAAACAGAATCGCGATCAGGGCGAAAGCATAAGCGGTGGCGACGTGGCCGTCGGTCAATCCAGACACGATACCGAAGGTATCAAACAGGGTCATTGGCTGCATATACGCCAGGCCCATCATGACAACCGGGATCAAGGTCAGGGATTTTTTCAGGTGTGCACGCTGAGGTGCGGCAGAGGTGTTAAGCGACATTGTTCAGGCCCCCGCAGACGACAACCGCGATCGGTTGGGCTACAGGGCTACTGCGCAATTTGCTGCAGTGAGAAGTGATATAAGAGTTTGCGATTGTCGCGGCGCCGTAGTCATCACGGAAGCGAGAACCAGCCTGCGCTGGTGCAATGTTAAACAGTCCCATCTTTGTTTTCCTCAAATCTCACGCACAAGCGTGTTTGTCAGTATCTATCTATCCGGATGCGTGTCCGGCCTCGTTTGAAAGTCAGTGAGTACATCATGCAAAAAAATAACCGACGGGATAAGCGTCGGTTATGTTTCTCATTTTGCAGGGCGCGTATTTTGCCCCAACTTATGCCATCGGCACAAGACGTTAGATCAAATCTTCCTGCGTCAGGCGTTCTTCAGCATCCAGTCGATTTCTGTTGAGGTGATCAAGCGCTCAAACTGCATCAATTCATACTGTTTGCAGCTGTGCCACACGCCGCTGAAACGCTCGCCCAACAGCTTCTGCAGCGGGTAGCTATTCTCGAATTCATACAGCGCATCGCTCTGCCGAATCGGTAATGCCAGCCCTTCTGCTTCATGTCCATTGCCCTGCACCGGATGCGGTAAGGGTAGCTGATTATCCAGACCGTGCAAAATACCGGCAAGAATAGTTGACACCACCAGATAGGGATTTGCATCCGCGCCAGCCACGCGATACTCAATGCGATGGTTATCCGCATCGCCACAAGGCACGCGCAACGCGACCGTGCGGTTGTTATGTCCCCACGACGCCTGCAGCGGTACATAGGCTTCCGGCAGGAAGCGGCGATAGGCGTTCACATTCGGCGCCAACAACGCCATTGAGGCCGGCATCAGATCGATCATGCCCGCCAGCGCACGTTTCATCAGCGGCGAATCGCTACCGTCATCCAGTGCGAAGGCGTTGTAATCGGCGGCATCCAGCATGCTGATGTGCACATGCATGCCGCTGCCCGCGTACTCTTCGTAAGGTTTAGCCATGAATGTGGCGGTCATGCCGTGATTTTCCGCCACCTGACGCACCAGCCGTTTCAGCTGAATGGCGTGGTCGCAGGCTTTCAGCACGTCGCGTGTGTGATGCAGGTTGATTTCGAACTGACCGGGCGAGGCTTCCGCTAGTGCGCCATCGGCGGGAATGCCTTGCAGCTTGGCCAGATGGTCGATGTCCCGCAGTACGTCAGCAAAGTGATCGAGATTATCCACCGAATACACCTGGCTCTGCATATTGCGTTCGTCACTGCCCGGGGAACACGGCGGCTGAATGAAGCCCTCCGCATCACGCTTTTTATCCACCAGATAGAACTCCAGCTCTACCGCTACCACCGGGAACAATCCTCGATTGCGCAGCTGTTGCCACAGCCGATTGAGGACATTACGGGGTTCAACGTCAAAGGGAGTGCCATCTTGGTTACACATGGTCAGCAACAGCTGGGCGATGTGCGTGGGATCGGCGGCAGAAGGAATTAAGGTTCCGGGAACCGGCATGCAGAGGTGGTCGGGTTCGCCCAGTGACTGACCAAGTCCGGCGTCTTCGACGGTGTTACCGAGAATATCCATCGCGAAAACGGAGGCCGGGAAGTAACACCCTTTTTCCAGTTTTGCCAATGCGGAGATGGGAATGCGTTTACCGCGAAATACCCCATTTAAATCATTAAGAAGAATATCGACATACTGCGTTTCAGGATGGCGTTCCAGCCAGGTTTTGACCTCCAGCTGGAACGCGCTTGTTCGTTTCTCTTCACTGTGTCGTGTGAAGTCTTCTACTTCTACGAGGTTCGTCATGATCCCACCCGCCCTTTACCGTTTAATATTGGTGCGCGTAATGCTCAAAATAACAGCCACTCCTCTAACATAGCTCTAACGCAAAAAGTGTGCAAATGTAACAAATCTGTTTGAAGAACACTCAACTGGTTGCTAGATTGACAAAATATTGCACACTTTACAGGCCAGCCGCGCATTTCCGGCGAAAATATTGAACAGCAACGCGGAGACGTTATGGGCATTATTTTTGACAAGCCCTTGATTGGCGTAGTGATGTGCCAGAACTTTATCGGCAGCCATCCGGGGCAAACGGTTCACAACAAATATCTCGACGCTATCGTGTTCGCCGGTGGCGTGCCGCTGCCATTGCCGCATCAACTGATGCAGGCGCCTCATCTATTAGAAAACAGTATGACCGTGCTGGATGGCATTTTGCTAACCGGCAGCCCCAGTAACATCGAACCCTGGCATTACGGCGAAGACGGTAAAGAAGCGCATGCCGATCCGGCGCGCGATCGCCTCGCCTTCGGGCTTATCACACATGCGATCGGTAAAAAGATGCCGATGTTCGGCATCTGTCGTGGCCTGCAGGAGCTGGTGGTGGCCAACGGCGGTGCGCTGCATCGCCAGCTGCATATGACGAATCTATTCAAGGAACACCGCGAAAACGATGCGCTGTCGCTGGATGAGCAATATGCGCCGGTGCATGACGTGCTGCCAGAAGTGGATGGCGTGCTGAGCCAACTGCTGGGCAGCGCCGAACCCTTTGCGGTCAATTCGCTGCACGGACAAGGCATTCGCGAAACCGGCCCGCTGCTGCGCGTGGAAGCGCGCGCACCCGACGGACTGATTGAAGCCGTTAGCTTGCCAAAGCACCCTTTCGCCCTTGCGGTGCAATGGCATCCGGAGTGGCATTCCGACCGCGATCCGATCTCACGCCGTTTGTTTACGGCCTTTATCCACGCCGCTGTCTGTTATCACAAGGAAAAACAGCCATGAATGATGCCACTCTGGCACCCGGACGTCGCTTATCGCAGATCCGGCAGGAGTTGGGATTGTCTCAGCGTCGCGTCGCTGAGTTATCAGGTTTAACGCACAGCGCCATTAGCACTATCGAACAGGACAAAGTCAGCCCGGCCGTTAGCACCTTACAGAAGCTGTTGAAAGTTTACGGGTTATCCCTCTCAGAGTTTTTCTCCGAACCAAAAATCAATGCCACGCCGCGCGTGATTGTGCGCCCGGAAGAGTGCGTGGAGATTGGCAGCCTTGGCGTATCGCTGATGCTAATCGATAACGGTGCCGCGCGACGCGCGCTGGCGATGCTGCTGGAGCGTTATGAACCCGGCGCCAGCACCGGCGAGAAGTTACGCCATCCCGGCGAGGAAACCGGCACGGTGCTGGAAGGTGAAATCACGCTGGTGGTTAACGGCCAGAGTTACCATCTTTATCGCGGTGAAAGCTATGTGATTGATACCGGCTTACCGCACAGTTTTACCAATACCTCAGATCAGCCGTGTCGCATTGTGAGCGCGCATACGCCCGCCAATTTCTAAGGTTTCGCGCTTAAGGAGGATGTCATGCAACATGTGGGAAGTTATTACGCCGCGACCGCCAACGCGCATGAGCCGTGGCCGGAGCTGCAAGAGTCGGTGCAGTGCGATGTATGCATCATTGGCGGCGGCTTTACCGGGCTCTCGTCCGCGCTGTTTCTCACCG
>NZ_DALYOQ010000007.1:28270-34820 GCF_031974595.1 Pantoea sp. CTOTU46764
CGGTTACGACGTAGTGCTGCTTGAAGCGGCGAAAATCGGCTTTGGTGCCAGCGGCCGCAATGGCGGCCAGGTCGTCAACTCCTACAGCCGTGACGTGGATGTGATTGAGCAGCGCTACGGCAAGCAAACTGCACAAATGCTCGGCAGCATGATGTTTGAAGGCGCGGAGATCATTCGCGATCGCATCGACCGATATGCCATCGCCTGCGACTATCGTCCTGGAGGCATTTTCGCCGCACTGAATCAGCGGCAAATGGGCCATCTGCGCAGCCAAAAAGCACTGTGGGCGCGCTACGGTAATCACGATTTGGAATTGCTCGACGAACGTGGCATTCGGCGCGAAGTGGCAACCGATCGCTACGTCGGTGGATTGCTCGATAAACGCGGCGGCCATCTGCATCCGCTTAATCTGGCGCTGGGTGAAGCGGAAGCGATTCGCCGTCACGGCGGACGCATTTATGAGCAGTCAGCGGCGATTGAAGTGAAATACGGCGCACCGCATCGCATAAAAACCGCTAAGGGCGAAGTCAGCGCCACCTTCGTGATTTTTGCCGGCAACGCCTATTTGCCGTCGCAGCTTGAACCGCGCCTGACGGGCAAAAGCATGCCGTGCGGCTCGCAGATCGTCACCACCGAACCTTTAACGCGCGATCAGGCGCTGGGTTTGCTGCCGAACAATTACTGCGTTGAAGATTGTAACTATCTGCTCGACTACTTCCGTCTCACCGCCGATAACCGCCTGCTGTACGGCGGCGGCGTAGTGTATGGCGCGCGTGAGCCGGATGATATTGAAGCGCTGATTCGTCCCAAGCTGCTGCGCACCTTTCCGCAGTTACGGGATATCAAAATCAGCCACCGCTGGAGCGGCAATTTCCTGCTTACGCTGTCGCGCATGCCGCAGTTTGGCCAGGTGGAGAAGAATGCGTTCTTTATGCAGGGCGACAGCGGGCATGGCGTGACCTGTACCCATCTTTCGGGGAAATTGATTGCTGAAGTGTTGCGTGGGCATGCGGAGAGATTTGATGCGTTCGCGAAATTGCCACATCTGCCGTTTCCAGGTGGGAGACGGTTTAAGGTGCCGCTCACGGCGATGGGGGCGGCATGGTATGCGCTGAGGGATCGGTTTGGGGTTTGATCTGCTGCGTGCTGATGCCCTCACCCCGGCCCTCTCCCACAGGGAGAGGGAGCAAAACATTCCCTCGCCCGCTTGCGGGAGAGGGTTAGGGTGAGGGGAAAATCACTCCAGCGGCATTTTCATCGGGTCATCATAGGTGTACTCAAACCCCAGCTCATTAGCGATTTTCGAGCCGTCAACCACCTTGCCCGCTGAACGTTCGGCTTCATTAGCAAACGTCGGCGGTTCAAGCCCCAGCTGCTTAGAGACGCTGGGATAGAAGCTGTCGCGCGACGGGTGTTTCGATGCGCACAGATTGTAAATGTGCCCGCCTTTCGGGGTTTGCAGCAGCAGCACAATCGCGTCAACCACATCATCGAGATGCACCAGATTGACCGCATGACCGCCATTTTCCAGTCCGGTTTTGCCCGCGAGGAAACGACCTGGATGACGATTCGGTCCTACTAATCCGGCGAGGCGCACAATATCCACGCTGGTGCCGGGCAGATCGTGCAGCCAGTTCTCCAGCTCCACCAGCGTTTTGCCCGCTATAGTTTCCGGCTGCAGCGGGCTGGTCTCTTTCATTACCCCTTCTCTACTGCCGTACACCGACGAAGAACTGGTGAAAATGATGCGCGGCACTTTCTTCGCCAGCGCGGTGTCCACCACGTTCTGCACCGCCTGCATGTAATCTTCACCGCCTTTTACCGTGCGACTGGCGGGCAAGGTCACCACCAGCGCATCGACGGACATCAGCGTATCTAACTCTTCGGCTTCACACTCCAGCTCGGGCGTCAGCACCAGTTGGAAGGCTTCGATGCCACAGCGGCGTGCGGCGTCTACGCCATCCGGCGAGGTTTTACTGCCGGTGACTTGCCAGCCGCGTGCCGTTAGCGCCATCGCCAGCGGCATCCCCAGCCATCCCAGACCTACAATCGCGACCTTTTTCATATCGACTCCTGCTATGGGCTCACACTTCATCTTAGTGCGGCCAGATGTGCCAAACCAGCGCAAACTGTTTCGGGAGATTCCGGAAATTGACGGTTAAAAAAGGGTTGCCAATTGTCACCATCTTCGTTAGGTTATTCAGCACGCAAATGAATACTCATTCAGCAACGGAATTTACTATGACACGCGTTCAGTTCAACCACCATCATCACCATCATCCTGACTAGTCTTTCAGGCGATGTGTGCTGGGAGACGATTAGGATCTTCCAGTGGTGCGAACGCAAAGAGAGCCCCCGGAAGATCATCTTCCGGGGGTTTTTTTATGGGCGAACGCAAACCAACACGTTCAGACAGGATTGAATAAGAGGACAGGAACCATGTTAGATAACACCCGTATTCGCATAGCTATGCAGAAATCTGGCCGTTTAAGTGATGAATCACGCGAACTGCTGGCACGCTGCGGTATCAAAATCAACCTTCAGCAACAGCGTCTGATTGCGTTTGCGGAGAACATGCCGATCGACATCCTGCGTGTGCGCGATGACGATATTCCTGGCCTGGTGATGGATGGCGTGGTCGATCTCGGTATCGTCGGTGAAAACGTGCTGGAAGAGGAGCTGCTGAACCGTCGTGCTCAGGGCGAAGATCCGCGTTACTTCACGCTACGTCGTCTGGATTTCGGCGGTTGTCGCCTGTCGCTGGCAATGCCAGTTGATGAAGAGTACACCGGCCCGCAATGCCTGAATAACGCCCGCATCGCCACCTCTTATCCACACCTGCTGAAGAAATACCTCGATAAACAAGGCGTCGCCTTCAAATCCTGTCTGCTGAACGGTTCTGTTGAAGTTGCACCACGCGCTGGCCTGGCCGATGCGATTTGTGACCTGGTTTCAACCGGCGCCACGCTGGAAGCTAACGGTCTGCGCGAAGTCGAAGTGATCTACCGTTCTAAAGCGGTGCTGATTCAGCGCGACGGCGAACTGCCGGCCGCCAAGCAAGAGCTGGTCGACAAAATGATGACGCGTATTCAGGGCGTGATTAAAGCGCGTGAATCCAAGTACATCATGCTGCACGCGCCAAGCGAGCGTCTGGATGAAGTGATTGCGCTGCTGCCGGGCGCGGAGCGTCCAACCGTGCTGCCGCTGGCCGGTGATGTCAGCCGCGTGGCGATGCACATGGTGAGCAGCGAAACGCTGTTTTGGGAAACCATGGAAAAACTGAAGTCGCTGGGTGCCAGCTCGATCCTCGTGCTGCCAATTGAAAAAATGTTGGAGTAACACCATGAGCACGCTGATGACACCCATTGATTGGCAGCAATGCAGCGCAGAGCAGCAGCAAGCGCTGCTGATGCGTCCGGCGATTTCGGCTTCAGAAAGTATCAGCCAGATCGTGCGTGACGTGTTGGTACAAGTGAAAGAGAGTGGTGATGCGGCGCTGCGTGAATTTAGCGCGCGCTTCGACAAAGCGCAGGTGGATAACCTGCGCGTCACCGCCGAAGAGATGCAAGCCGCCAGCGATCGTCTCAGCGACACGCTGAAGCAGGCGATGGCGGTTGCGGTGGCGAATATCGAGACCTTCCACAACGCGCAGATTCTGGCGGAAGTGGATGTGGAAACCCAGCCTGGCGTGCGGTGCCAGCAGATTACCCGTCCGGTGAAATCGGTGGGTTTGTATATTCCTGGCGGTTCCGCCCCGCTGTTTTCAACCGTGTTGATGCTGGCGACACCGGCACGCATCGCCGGTTGCGGTCGCGTGGTGCTGTGTTCGCCGCCGCCGATTGCCGATGAAATTCTTTATGCCGCGCAGCTGTGCGGCGTGAAAGAGGTGTTTCAGGTTGGCGGCTCGCAAGCGATCGCCGCCCTCGCCTTCGGCACTGAAACTGTGCCGAAAGTGGACAAGATTTTTGGCCCAGGCAACGCGTATGTCACCGAAGCCAAACGTCAGGTTAGCCAGCGTTTAGATGGCGCGGCGATCGATATGCCGGCCGGTCCATCCGAAGTGCTGGTGATTGCCGATGAAGGTGCTACGCCAGCGTTCGTCGCTTCGGATCTGCTGTCGCAGGCGGAACACGGCCCGGATTCACAGGTGATTCTGCTGACGCCGTCGCTGCAACTGGCCGAAGGCGTGGCGCAAGCGGTTGAAGAGCAACTGGCGCAGCTGCCGCGTGCCGCTACCGCACGTCAGGCGTTAGAGAGCAGCCGCCTGATTGTGCTGCGCGATTTGGATCAGTGCATCGAGATCTCCAATCTGTACGGCCCTGAGCACCTGATCATTCAGACGCGCCAGCCGCGCGATCTGGTGGATAGCATTACCAGCGCCGGTTCGGTATTCCTTGGCGACTGGTCACCGGAATCGGCAGGCGATTACGCGTCGGGCACTAACCACGTGCTGCCGACCTACGGTTACACCGCCACCTGTTCCAGCCTTGGCCTGGCCGATTTCCAGAAACGTATGACGGTGCAAGAGCTGACGCCGCAAGGCTTCCTCAACCTTGCCGCGACGATTGAAACGCTGGCCGCCGCCGAGCAGCTGGAAGCCCACAAAAATGCCGTTACCCTGCGTGTTGCCGCGCTGAAGGAGCAAGCATGAGCCTGAGTATTGAAGCGTTGGCGCGCGCCAACGTGCGAGCGCTGACGCCGTATCAATCGGCGCGTCGTCTGGGTGGTAACGGTGATGTGTGGCTGAACGCCAACGAATTCCCGCTGCCGGTGCCGTTTGAACTGTCGCAGCAGACGCTGAACCGCTATCCGGAATGCCAGCCGAAAATTGTTATTGAGCGTTACGCCGCTTACGCCGGTTTGACGCCGGAGCAGGTTCTGGTCAGTCGCGGTGCGGATGAAGGTATCGAACTGCTGATGCGCGCCTTCTGCGAGCCGGGCAAAGATGCGATTCTGTTCTGCCCGCCAACCTACGGCATGTACAGCGTCAGCGCCGAAACCATCGGCATCGAATACCGTACCGTGGCGGCACTCGACGACTGGCAGCTGAATCTGCCGGCCATCGCTGACCAGCTCGACGGCGTGAAAGTCGTCTATATGTGCAGCCCGAACAATCCAACCGGCAACCTGATCAATCCCGATGACATTCGCAAGTTGCTGGATATGACCGCCGGTAAAGCGCTGTTGGTGGCGGATGAAGCCTATATCGAGTTCTGCCCGGAAGCGACGCTGGCGAGCTGGCTGCAGGAGTATCCGCACTTAGTGATTCTGCGTACGCTATCCAAAGCCTTTGCCTTGGCCGGATTGCGTTGCGGCTTCACCCTGGCGAACAAGCCGGTGATCGATCTGCTGATGAAGGTGATTGCACCCTATCCGCTCGCCACGCCGGTAGCGGATGTGGCCGGACAAGCGCTGAGCGAGAAAGGTATTGCGCTGATGCGTCAGCACGTTGCCGAGTTGAACGCCAATCGTGCCTGGCTGTTTGAACAGTTGCCGCAGATTAGCGTGGTGCAACAGGTGTTCCCAAGCGAAACCAACTACATTCTGGCGCGCTTCACTGATTCGCCAAAAGTGTTTAAAATGCTTTGGGATCAAGGCATTATTCTGCGCGACCAAAACAAAAACCCCGGCCTTGCGGGATGCCTGCGCATCTCCATCGGCACCCGTAAAGAGTGCGAGCGCCTGATCGCCGCGCTGCAAGCCTTATCAGTGGAGCAAGCATGAGTCAGAAGATCCTTTTTATCGACCGCGACGGCACCATCATCTCTGAACCACCAAGTGATTATCAGGTGGATCGCATGGAGAAGCTGGCGTTTGAGAAGAACGCCATTCCGGCGCTGCTGGCGTTGCAGGAAGCGGGTTTTCAGTTGGTGATGATCACCAATCAGGATGGCCTCGGCACCGCGAGCTTCCCGCAGGCCGATTTCGACGGCCCGCACAACCTGATGATGCAGATTCTCAGCTCACAAGGCGTGAATTTCAGCGACATCCTGATCTGCCCGCATATGCCGGAAGATAACTGCGATTGCCGCAAGCCGAAGACCAAAATGGTTGAAGCCTGGCTGGCTGCTGGTGCGCTCGATACCGCTAACAGTTACGTGATTGGCGATCGTCTCACCGATATTCAGCTGGCGCAGAATATGGGCATTCAGGGCCTGCGTTACGGCGCGGAAGGCGAAGATTGGGATGCGATTCAGGCGCGCCTGACCAAGCGCGACCGCTATGCGCTGGTGCAGCGCAACACCAAAGAGACGCAGATTAAAGTCGAAGTGTGGCTGGATCGTGAAGGCGGCAGCAAAATTAACACCGGCGTGGGCTTCTTTGATCACATGCTGGACCAGATTGCGGTGCACGGCGGTTTCCGCATGAACATCGATGTGAAAGGCGATCTGTACATCGACGATCACCACACCGTGGAAGATACCGGTCTGGCGCTCGGCGAAGCGCTGCTGAAAGCGCTGGGCGACAAACGTGGCATCGGTCGTTTTGGCTTCGTGTTGCCAATGGATGAGTGCCTCGCGCGCTGCGCGCTGGACATCTCCGGCCGTCC
>NZ_DALYOQ010000007.1:34830-57209 GCF_031974595.1 Pantoea sp. CTOTU46764
CGCACATCGAATTCAAAGCCGAGTTCAGCTACCAGCGCGTGGGCGATCTCAGCACCGAGATGGTCGAGCACTTCTTCAGCTCGCTCTCCTACGCCATGATGAGTACGCTGCACCTGAAAACCAAAGGCCGCAACGATCACCATCGCGTGGAGAGCCTTTTCAAAGCCTTTGGCCGCACGCTGCGCCAGGCGATTCGCGTGGAAGGCAACACCTTGCCGAGCTCGAAAGGAGTGCTGTGATGAACGTGGTGATCCTCGATACCGGCTGCGCCAACCTGTCTTCAGTGAAGTGGGCGATTGAGCGCCTCGGTTATACGCCGCAGGTGAGCCGCGACCCGGATGTGGTGCTGCATGCCGACAAGCTGCTGCTGCCCGGCGTGGGCACCGCGCAGGCGGCGATGAATCAGCTGCAGGAGCGCGATCTCATCGACTTAATCAAAGCCTGTACTCAGCCGGTGCTCGGTATTTGCCTCGGCATGCAGCTGCTCGGTCGCGGTAGCGATGAGAACGGCGGCGTCACCACGCTCGGCCTGGTTGATGAGCCCGTCACGCTGATGGATACGCAGGATTTACCGCTGCCGCACATGGGCTGGAACCAGATCACCGCCAAAGCGGGCCATCATCTGTTCCGCGACATTCCCGATGGCAGCTACTTCTACTTCGTGCACAGCTACGCTATGCCGGTGAATGCCGCCACCATCGCGCAGTGCGATTACGGCTATCCGTTCACTGCCGCCTTGCAGAAAGATAACTTCTTCGGCGTGCAGTTCCACCCGGAGCGTTCGGGCAAAGCAGGCGCGCAGTTGCTGAAAAATTTCCTGGAGATGTGATGATTATCCCCGCATTAGATTTAATCGACGGCAAAGTGGTGCGCCTGCATCAGGGCGATTACGGCCAGCAGCGCGATTACGGTAGCGATCCGCTGCCGCGCTTACAGGATTACCAGCGCCAGGGCGCTGAAGTGCTGCATCTGGTGGATTTGACCGGCGCGAAAGACCCGGCCAAACGCCAGATTCCCCTGCTTACCACCTTATTGCGCGGCGTGAACGTGCCGGTGCAGGTGGGCGGCGGCATCCGCCATCGCGATGACGTGGCGGCGCTGCTGGCAGCGGGTGCCACGCGCGTGGTGGTCGGTTCAACCGCGGTGAAGCAACCGGAAGAAGTCAAAAGCTGGTTTAGCGAGTTTGGCGCGGACGCCATCGTGCTGGCGTTGGATGTGCGCATTGATGCCAACAACCGTAAAGAAGTGGCGATCAGCGGCTGGCAGGAAGCAGCGGGCGTAACGCTGGAAGAGGTGATTGGCTGGTATCAGCCGGTTGGCCTCAAGCATGTGCTGTGCACCGACATTTCGCGTGACGGTACGCTAAGCGGCTCCAACGTCGAACTTTACAAAGAAGTGTCTGCGGCCTTCCCGGACATCGCTTTCCAATCTTCGGGCGGCATCGGTTCGCTCGATGACATCGCGGCGTTACGCGGCAGCGGCGCGCAGGGCGTGATCGTCGGTCGCGCTTTGCTGGAAGATAAATTTACGGTTGCGGAGGCGATTGCATGCTGGCGAAACGGATAATTCCTTGTCTCGATGTGCGTGACGGGCAAGTGGTAAAAGGCGTTCAGTTCCGTAACCACGAAATCATCGGCGACATCGTACCGCTGGCGCAGCGTTATGCGCAGGAAGGTGCGGACGAGCTGGTGTTCTACGATATCACCGCCTCATCGGATGGCCGCGTCGTGGACAAGAGCTGGGTATCGCGCGTGGCGGAAGTGATCGACATCCCGTTCTGCGTGGCGGGCGGCATTAAGAGCGAAGAAGACGCGGCGCGCATTCTGCAGTTTGGTGCCGACAAGATTTCGATAAACTCGCCGGCATTAGCCGATCCTACGCTGATTACGCGTCTGGCCGATCGCTTTGGCGTGCAGTGCATCGTGGTGGGCATCGATACCTGGTTTGACGAAGCGAGCGGCAAATATCACGTCAATCAGTACACCGGCGACGAAGCGCGCACCAAAGTGACCACGTGGGAAACCCTGGATTGGGTGCAGGAAGTGCAGAAGCTGGGCGCGGGTGAAATCGTCCTCAACATGATGAACCAGGATGGCGTGCGGAATGGCTACGATCTGGTGCAGCTGAAGAAAGTGCGCGATGTATGCAAAGTGCCGCTGATCGCCTCCGGCGGCGCAGGCACCATGCCGCACTTCCTTGAAGCCTTTGAGCAGGCGAACGTTGATGGTGCGCTGGCGGCTTCGGTGTTTCACAAACAAATTATCAATATCGGCGAGTTGAAAAACTTCCTGATCGACAACGGTGTGGAGATTCGCGCGTGTTAACTGCAGAACAACTGGCCAGGCTGGATTGGGTCAAAACCGCGGGCATGATGCCCGTTATCGTCCAGCACAACGTTTCCGGCGAAGTGCTGATGCACGGTTATATGAACGAAGAAGCGCTGCAAAAAACCCTCAGCGACGGCAACGTCACCTTCTTCTCACGCACTAAAAATCGTTTATGGACCAAAGGCGAAACCTCGGGCCACTTCCTGCAAGTGGCAAGCATCACGCCGGATTGCGATAACGACACGCTGCTGGTGCTGGCCAATCCGATTGGCCCAACCTGCCATCTTGGCACATCTAGCTGCTTCTCACCGGCGGCGTCAGACTGGACGTTCCTCTATCAGCTGGAGCAGCTGCTGGCCTCACGCAAAAGCGCCGATCCAGAGAGTTCGTACACCGCGAAGCTTTACGCCAGCGGCACCAAGCGTATCGCGCAGAAAGTGGGTGAAGAAGGCGTGGAAACGGCGTTGGCGGCAACGGTTAACGATCGTCACGAGTTGACCAATGAAGCTTCGGATCTGCTTTATCACCTGATGGTGCTGTTGCAAGATCAGGAGCTGGATTTGAGCACCATCATCAATAATCTGCGCGCACGTCATAAATAACGTTTCGTAGGGTCGCCATTGATGGCGACCAATATCCCAGGTGCGCATAAATGCGCACCCTACGCTATTCATCAGCATGGAAAACACCATGACCACCCATGAAAAACTGATCGCCCTGCTCGATCAACATCAGGCGCGCTATCGCGTGATGGAACATGAAGCGACCGGCAAGTGCGAAGCGGTGGCGGCAATTCGTGGCACGGAAGTAGGGCAAGGCGCGAAGGCGCTGGTGTGTCATGTGAAAGGCAACGGCATCAAGCAACATGTGCTGGCGGTGCTGCCTGCCGATCAGCAAGCGGATCTCAGCAAGGTTGCTGCAGCGGTTGGCGGTCGCCGTGCTTCGCTGGCCTCACCGGCGGAAGTGGATACGCTGACCGGCTGCGTTTTTGGCGCTATTCCGCCGTTTAGCTTCCATCCTGATTTACAGCTGGTGGTCGATCCGCTGCTGTTTGAACGCTATGACGAAATCGCCTTTAACGCCGGATTGCTGGAGCAATCTGTGGTGCTTAACATTGCGGATTATCAGGCTCTGCATAATGGTAACGTGATGAAAATAATCCTCTAATTGCCTTGCCAGGCCCTGAGCGGTACTCTTTCTGACTCAACATCACATCAAAAGAAGACCGATATTATGGCAAGTTCTCGTTTAACCGCCCGCCTGCGTCACACGCTGGCGCTGGCTGTGCTGGCAGGTTGCGCGTTTAGCGCGCAGGCAAAAATTGATCAAGTGCGTTTCGCGGTTGATCCTACCTATCCTCCTTTCGAATCCAAAACGCCACAGGGCAAACTGATCGGTTTTGATATCGATCTCGGCAATGCTCTGTGTGAGCAGATGCAGGCCAAATGCGTGTGGGTGGAGAGCCAGTTCGATGGCATGATCCCGGCGCTAAAAGCACGTAAGTTCGACGCCATCCTCTCTGATATGGGCATCACTGAAGAACGTCTGAAGCAGATTGATTTCACCGTGCCGCTTTACGACACCCATACGCAGCTGATTGCCCGTAAAGGTTCCGGCCTACTGCCAACGGCTGAATCGCTAAAAGGTAAAACCGTGGGTGTTGAGCAAGGCACCGTGCAGGAGCGTTATGCGCTGGCCAAATGGCAGCCGCACGGCGTGCAGGTTGTGCCTTATGGCGATCAGGCACAGGTTGAGAGTGATTTGATTTCGGGTCGACTAGACGTGGTGTTTACTGATGCTGCCCAGGCTGCAAATGGTTTCCTCAAACATCCGCAGGGCAAAGATTTCGAGCTGGCTGGCCCGATTGTGCAGGATCCGATTATCGGTCCAGGCACCGCAATTGGTCTGCGTAAAGGCGACACCGAACTGAAAACCGCGCTGGATAACGCGTTTGCCGAGCTGAAGAAGAACGGCACTTTCGATAAAATTCAGAAACAGTACTTCGCGACTGACATCTCCATCCAGCAGTAATCTTTTGGGCGGCTTTTTTGCCGCCCTTTTTGCACTCAGCACTATAATTCCATCAGAAAATGCATCTGGCGTCGCTGAAAGCGTGCCATGAATAAAGGACATCGATAGCGTTATGCAACAACAACATCATCCTCTATTAAGCGCCTCGCTGGGCACGCAACGCGAAATTGTCAGCTTCCACTTCGGTACGGATTCACAGCAACGCGTCTACATTCAGGCTGCATTGCACGGCGATGAGCTGCCGGGCATGGCGGTGGCATGGTACTTGAAACAGAAGTTGTTAGCGCTGGAATCTGCGGGTCAGCTAAAAGCCAAAATCACGCTGGTGCCGGTCGCAAATCCTTTAGCGATGGGACAACACTGGCACGGCAGCCATCTCGGGCGTTTCCATACGCTTTCAGGACAGGATTTTAACCGTCGTTTCCCGGCATTAGGTGAAGCCTTGGTTGAAGAGCTTGCAGGTTCACTGACGCAGAGTGAATACGAAAATAAACGACTAATCCGGGAAGCGATAGATCGTCATTACCGTGAGCGTATCGCCCGCACTGAACTGGATGCCCAGCGCTTTACGCTGATGCGTATGGCCAGTCAGGCGGATTTAATGATTGATTTGCATTGCGACTGGGATGCGCTGCCGCACCTCTACACTACGCCGCACGCGTGGCCGGACATTGAACCTTTGGCGCGTTGGTTAGGCAGTGAAGTGCAGTTGCTGGCGCAGATATCTGGCGGTGAACCGTTTGATGAGGCTTGCTGTGAGCCGTGGCTGACATTGGCAGAGCGTTTTGGTGATGAGTATCCGATGCCGCGCGGCTTGCTGCCGGTGACGCTGGAATTGCGCGGTGTGGCGGATGTATCGCCTGAGATGGCGGAGAAAGATGCTGACGCGATTATCAATGCACTGATTGAGGGCGGATATATTGCGGGTGAAGTGGGTGAATCCCCTGCCCTGATTCATCCGGCGACGGCGCTGGCGGGATGTGAGTATATTCATGCGGCGCAATCTGGATTGGTGTTTTACCGACGTAATTTGGGTGAGTGGATTAAGGCGGGGGAAGTGGTGGCTGAGGTTGTTGATCCGATTACTGACCAGGTGATGCCGCTGGTGGCTGAGTTTGGTGGCGTATTGTATGCGAGGAATTTGACCAAGTTTGTGACGGCGGGGATGTTGGTGGTGCGGTTGGCTGGGGAGAATGCTGGTAGACGGGGGGAGTTGTTGGTGGGGTAAAAATAAGGCTTCCCGAAGGAAGCCTAAATGCTGTTAGTCCAGCCATTCGGTATGGAACACACCGTCTTTATCGATACGCTTGTAAGTATGCGCACCAAAATAGTCACGCTGAGCCTGAATCAGATTCGCCGGCAAAACTTCTGAACGATAGCTATCGTAGTATGCAATAGCAGCAGAGAAGGTCGGCGTCGGAATACCGTTCTGAATAGCGTAAGACACTACATCACGCAGCGCCTGCTGGTACTCATCAGCGATATTCTTGAAGTATGGATCCAGCAGCAGGTTAGCGATGTCTGCATCATTCGCATATGCATCGGTAATTTTCTGCAGGAATTGAGCACGGATGATGCATCCAGCACGGAAAATCTTAGCAATCTCGCCGTAATGCAGATCCCAGTTGTTTTCTTCGGAAGCAGCACGCAGTTGAGAGAAGCCCTGAGCATATGAGACGATTTTGCCCAAGTACAATGCACGACGCACTTTTTCAACGAACTCAGCTTTATCTCCGGTAAAGGCTTTCGCCTGCGGGCCACTGAGTACTTTGGAAGCTGCAACACGCTGAGTTTTCAGAGAAGACAAATAGCGTGCAAACACTGATTCGGTGATTAATGACAGTGGCTCGCCCAGATCCAATGAGCTCTGGCTAGTCCATTTACCGGTACCTTTGTTAGCTGCTTCATCCAGAATGACATCAACCAGATATTTACCGTCTTCATCTTTCTTAGTAAAGATATCTTTGGTGATGTCGATCAAATAGCTGCTCAGCTCACCGTTGTTCCAATCTGTGAAGGTTTCAGCCAACTCTTCATTGTTCAAGCCCAGCGCACCTTTCAGCAACGCATAGGCTTCAGCAATCAGCTGCATGTCACCGTATTCGATGCCATTGTGAACCATCTTCACATAGTGGCCGGCACCATTGGGACCTATATAAGCCACACAGGCTTCACCATCTTCTGCACGTGCAGCAATCTTATCAAGGATTGGAGCAACCAGTTCGTACGCTTCTTTCTGGCCACCAGGCATGATTGATGGGCCTTTCAATGCACCCTCTTCACCGCCAGAAACACCGGTACCGATGAAATTGAAGCCTTGGTCGGACAGCTCTTTGTTACGACGGATGGTGTCTTTATAGAAGGTGTTACCGCCATCGATCAGGATATCACCCTTATCCAGATGAGGAGTCAGGGAAGCGATAGTTTTATCAGTTGCCTCACCTGCTTGTACCATCAGCAGGATACGACGTGGTTTTTCCAGCGATTCAACAAACTCTTCAACAGTATAGAAAGGAGCGAGTTTCTTACCTTGGTTCTCAGCGATGACTTCATCAGTCTTTTCGCGTGAACGGTTGAAGATAGAAACAGTGTAACCGCGGCTCTCAATGTTAAGAGCCAAGTTGCGGCCCATTACTGCCATACCTACAACACCGATTTGTTGCTTGGACATTTTTTACTCCTATTTAAAAGCCTTTTAATACAGTATATTATCAGTAACATCACTGTTACTATCGGTCAAACAATTATAACTTAGATCGCACAAAGCGTTTGGAAGTAAAGAGCTCTTATAACTCTGTTAACAGATGTTAATAATTAATTTTTCTTATTACGCGCGCAATGGTTCTTAACGGTGCTGTGATTTTGAAAGATTTGCTATCAAACATTGCTGAAATTTCTTCATTTTTCTTTGAAACTTCTTCCTGAATTAAACTTATACATTTTTCACATTCAAATATTTTATTTTTATAATTTTCATTATCATTGTGTAAATGTAGTTCTCTGTTCCTAAGATGGCTCAATTCCTTAAGGTTTTTATCAAGCTCATCACGAAGAGATTTGATTTCTTGATTCATAGCTTGATAAAGCTTTCGTTGTGGAAGTAATGCATTCTCATAGTAATCCAAGTAAGGATCTGAACTTGAAACTGGTTTTGCATCATGCATAGGATAATTAAAATAAAGAAAATCTTTCGCATAAATTTTATTAATTAAAGATATTGTTTCTTCACTCAAAATATCAGTCAACCTACTTTGAACGCTATCTCTTTTTTTATTGAAATGTCCCAATGGCTCATTGACACCAATTATATTTTGTACTCGCAGCCAATCCTGATTTAAGAACTCTTGTTTACCAATAAAATCAGCAACGCACTTCTGGCCTACATAAAAAAAATAATGTTGTGGGCAAAAATGAATTAATCTCCAGTCATAACGAACAGCAATTTCGTTAATATTAGCAATGGCCCAGTCATTTATATCCTCATAATCATCAAGGTTATGCTGGAGTTTAAACTCCTCCCATGCACTTAAAAATCGCTCATAAGGATTTCTAACAAATCCAAAAGTGAAAAATCTTTCTGAAATTTCCTCCAACGAATGAACTTCATATTCAGAGGCTTGGATATGGGCCCTGTCTACGATTCGATCATATTTTTCAACATAGTATGGTCGCCAGTACTTCTCCCCTGAGCTATCATATTTCTGTAAGGCTTTTCTAACTGACGTTCCGGCAACTTTCGGGTTATGTATAAAAAGAAATCTTTTTTCAACTGAATAAATCATAATCAAAACACCAGTATTTATAAAATGAAAAACAAGGATTTTATTTTAAAGTGATTCAATATGGATGAGACTATTTCTATCATTATAAACGTTTAATAATTCATTCAAATGCTGGTCCATGGATACTGGTGAAAGGGCATTAAACCAGTATTCTCTTGAATCATAACCATTAAGTGTAAGGTCTGTTAATTTATTAACGAAATCTTTATAGTTGCCGGCCTGAAATGTAAAACGCTCATTTTTATTATGTAACTCGCAAGCGCCACCTAAGTTGCTGGTCAAAATGGGAATTCGACGACAATGCATTTCAATAGCAACTTGTGGAAGATTATCTTCCCAAAGAACAGGAACAATGCCTAGGTCAACATTTTCCAGAATTTTATCTATATTTTTGTGAGAATACCCATCAGCAAAAATCACATTATTAAATCGCGCAGTTAATTCCTTTAGAAGGTAATAGTAATGCTCATTGTGTCGTTTAGCCGCAACAACAATATTAATGTTTTTTGCAATATCTTCAGGTACTTTTCGCAGAGCGTCAATGAAAAATTCAAACCCTTTATCTTTTCGCATATAACCGAGATAGGCAATAGTCGAAATACCTTCCCCTTTAGGTTGCGAGTCTAAATATTTAGAGTAATGGGCGGTACCAATATAGGAAACTTTTAATAACTCTTTCTTAATGCCAAAGTTTAAACAAATATCTGCCACTCTTTTAGAAACAGTCAATATCACATCGCAATTTTCATTAATTGTTTGAATGAATTCTTGTCTTCTATTCAAAAAATAATGAGCATTTTCTGAAAAGTTTATCATGGGAGAATTCGATTGCGGGGGAGTAGCAAAACGTTTGATTTTATAGAAACTATTATTAACTTTGTGAGCCATCGACCAACTAAATTTAGATAGCAAAGTATTATCTTTTATATTTTTTGAAAGTAAAAAATTGTCGAGATAATAGTTTTTCTTAAAATAACCTTCCCCATGATTGTGCGTAACGCAAGTAACACATTTTCGCCCTCCATTATAGTCCCTACAATTCTTGCGTTCTCTTTCCCACAAATTGACCTGTGGGCAAAAAGGATAATAATTGTGAACCGAGAAAACAATTTTTATACTTGGGAACGTCTCTTTTATCCTTTTAATTATTTTAACGGGAATTCCTTCTAAATTATTGAAGTGAATAACATCTAATTTCCCAATATCCGAAATCGCCTCCAAGAAAACTTTTTCAGTAGCATCATGACTAATTTGAGTTGAAGAGGAGAAAGAAAGATGAGAAGGCGCTAAAGTTGCAGAGTTAATAATTTCATATTTATTTCCGTTTTTTTTATACTTTATTTCCGTATTAAAGGGGTTGTAGTTAACACCTGAAGAGATAAAATAGACCTGAGTTTTTTCGTTTGCATTCAAAGCATCAATTAAATTCTTTTGATAAACAGTTACACCACCTCCTCTTTTGCGTTTATCATCATAGTCAACCCAATTGTAAAAACAAATTCTCATGATAAGCCCATTATTTTCTAAAATTAATTTAAGTGATTGAATTACTTCCAAAGTTTAAATAACTTTAAAACCTGTATAAGTCTAATTATAATTATTTTTTTTATCCTGAATTTAATTAATGAAAAATCAAATAAGACTTTGTCTCCTTCAAATTGGTAGTTAAGTCTTCCAGAGTATTGTCTTACCAGCCTTTCTTTAAGTTTGATAGTCTCAGGTGAAGCCTTCCCACGGTAGTACCAATATAATTTTCGCAAAGGATGTGAGCAGAGAATATTCCAAGGTTTTTTTCTATCTGTAAAATGAATTATACCCAAGTCATTGATGGCTTCCATTTCTTCTGAAATCGAATACTTATGTTCCAAATCATTTAGGCAAAACATCCTACTATTCACATTCCATTTAAGTGGTAATAAACTAATATCATTGTTATAGGTTAAATTAAGGATGTCTTGATCTTGTAAGATTATATCCTGTTTTCTTGTAAAGTAATTAGCCATATATTCGATAAAAACATCATTATACTTTTCCCGGATTTTATTTAGGTCCATAATTAATACACCTGCATTAATATAAGAACTCTCAATCCCAAGTTGAAGTCGACGAGATTGAAGTACTCCCCCCTCATCCAAAGAACCGGCTAAAGATTTCCCCTGCAAATCATGAGACCAAAGCTCAGTTATATCATCACAAAAAATGATATCTGAATCTAAATATATGACCCTGTCAATTTCAGGTATTAGCTTATGGATAACTAATCGATAATATGTATTTAATGATATATAGTGCCTATTTAACGGTAAAGCATTAAATAGATCTGGATCAACGTCTAAGAACGAGACATCAATTTGCTCCGCAAAATAAACTGATAGCTTATTACGGTTATTCTGACTTAATTGAGCATCACACAATATAAATAACTTGACCTTACTACATGATTTATTATTTGCAATTAGTGATTGAATAGTAGTAAGAGCGTGAACGAAATAATTATCATTAAAAGACATGCATATGTTAATTTCAACACTAGTCTGAAGAGAAGCGTTGCAAGAAAGTCCATTATTTTTTGCAAAAGATAATTCTTTAGTTAATATCTCCTCAAAGTTTAAAGTGTTTTTTTCAGTCACATAAAGTAAGCCTGCAGTTTTAATTTTTATATCTTTATACTTCTTCTTGGCATATATTACATAAGCATTGATAAGGCGCTCGGCTAGAAACCCCCAGATTCTTTTTTGATAATTATCATAAGAATCGAGAGATACCATACTCTCGGCTTCAAATAAAACACCAAACGCAAAGTCACAATATTCATGAAAATATTCTTTTTTCATTATTGCTATATTTGCAAAAAAACAAGAAGTAGAATGTAAACTATCAAGCAGGGGTAAATAAAAATCTGGATAATTTTTCTTTACAATATCAATAATAATATCAAGATCTTTTTTATAATGATCTAATTCATAATGCTGATAATTTGTTAGTAATCTTGAAGGTAAACCTGCAGGATGCACATTCCACACAGGAGAAGTAATAACATCATAATTTTTACATTTTGTAATTATCGCTTCAGCACTTAACCCATTAGCCTTCACAACATCTGCATTTAAGTTGTCTACAACTGAGAATCCATCGTCAGACTCCATCGAAAGATATCTGCGATAATGCATTAAACCATAATAATCTGCATCGAGATTTTTCCAAGCCCAAAAGATTGCTGTTAACTCACACCAAGATTTGTTTTTGGCAGAAATGTTGGTGCCGCTATCATCTCCAATGCAATAATCTAATTTCACAGGTGATAATACCCTACCAACCTGAATTGGCAAGATACAATCGTTGCTAATGTATTCAAACTCTTTATGATGGCACACCAATATTTTAACTTTAATATTTTCTGACACAGTATATCCTTATGATGACAATATTCTAGAGTAAGCAGACATAGTTTGTTTAATGATAATAACAGAGCCAAAATGCGTCTCAACTAACCTTCGTCCATTTTCACCCATGTGCCTTCGTATATTGATATCTGAAAGAAGGAATATAATTTTATTTTTAAGTTCATCTATATTGCCTTTTTCAATTAGATAGCCATTAATACCATTATGTAAAATATTTCCACACCCCCCGGTATCATAAGCAATGATAGGCCTGCCTTTAGCTGCAGCTTCAATCAAAATTCGGGGAACACCTTCAAAATAAGTTGATGGTAAAACAACAATACTATTACTTTCAATAAGGTTAGAAATATCATCCCTTTTTCCTAACCAAGTAATTATTGATTCTTCATTCCACACGTCGATGGTACTTAAAGGTATGGAGTCGGGGTCTCCCTCAACACTTATGCCGGCAACATTTAAATCAAACTCGATATGTGCTGATATATCTTTTTTTATTTTTACTAAATCACCTAAACCCTTACACCAAAGGAGTCTACTAGCGAATAAAACACTAGGTTTTAATGAGTCTTCTTCTTGAACATAATTGAATTTTTCAAGATCCACACCTGAACCATTAATTACAACACATCTTTCTCTTGGAATACTTATTAATTGCAATAAAATATTTTGGTCATTTTCATGCTCAAATAATAGTAAGGATTTTTTATTTTTAAAAATTAACTTGTAAATAAACCCAACTATTCTTTTTAATAGCTTATAACTACATGTTTGAATCATGAAAACACGCCCTAACCCAACAAAACTTGCGATAAAGGGTTTATGCATGAAGCGAGAAAAAAGACCACCAATTATTATCGGCTTAATGGTAATGCAATGAATTAAATCAGGATTGATTCGTTTGAGAATTTTTATGCTATTGAAAAAATCAGAGATAGCATGGAATATCTTTAAACTTCTTTCACGCATTCCAGTTTGATGACAGTGAAATCCTTGTGTTCCTAATCTTTGCATTTCAGCGTCACTAAAATTACTGACAATATGGACTTCATTGTTTCCATTTTTTAAAGCATTTGCCCTATCCAACCAATGAAGTTCAAAATACCAGCCAGAATTCACAAAGAAGCAAATTTTTTTCATTGAGACGTTTTCAGTGTCTTTTCCCACTTAAATTCCTTAAACCGTCACTTACACCTTTAAAGTAGTATTTAACACTCAGTTTTATATTATTACTTTTTAAAGTGTGGATGAAATAAACTATCAACCTTACAGCGATGGCTCTTTTTGAAAAGAAACATTCTTTGCCATAACTCTTTTTTCCTATAATGATATTTCTTACTAAATAGTAAATTTTCCAAGGGGGCAATTTTACTGAGCTTTCCGCAACAATATCATGTCTGAAAACAAGTGCTGCTTCATAGCGAATTTTGACACCCATTCTTAATAAAAAGTAAGAGTAAAAAACATCATCGTAATATATGAATAATTTCCTATCAATATTAGAATAAGTTTTTTCTAAAATATCATGACTGATTATGCAACCAACAAAGGAAAAGGTTATACTCTCTGAATCTAGCTCAGAACTCACTACAAACTTATCCTTATTAATGCAATATAAAAAATTATCCGTGAAAGTTGTTGTTTTTCTTATCCATGGTTTATTCATTGTGCATATATTGTTTTTTAAATCCAAAACTTTAGAACAGTAGGCCATATGTTCATCAGGATTTAAACTTTCAAATTTATTCAAAAAATCCTTTTCAGGGTAAGCGTCATCATCATAAAAAACAATCCATTTGGTTTTTACATGTTTGGATATAAATTCAGCGCCTAAATAAAAACCGCCTGCGCCACCTATATTGTATTTAGATTCGATAACTTTAATGCGTGAATCATGTAATTGTGATAACCATTGACTCGTATTATCTGTAGATGCATTGTTAACGATAACTATATGCTGAAAAGGCAACGCAAGCGTTGCCTCAATAGTCTTTATTAGTTTATTCAGACGGTTAAAGGTAACTATTAATGCTGTTGCATTCATCTTACATCAACCGTAAATACCGGCATTTTATCTTCAGATTTCAATGATTTTAGGTAACATTCTGCAGTATTAAGTGCTTCAGCAATGGTTACATCCATATCTAGGTATCTATAAGTACCTAACCGGCCGATAAATGTGATTTTCGATTCTTTTTCAGCCAAACTAATATATTTTGACAACATATCCATTTCCCCAACTTGACGAATAGGATAATAAGGAATATCGTTCTCACCACAACTACGACTATATTCTTTATAGCAAATAGACTTTTCGTGTTTTTCCCAAGGAGCAAAATATTTATGCTCCGTAATACGAGTGTAAGGTATATCAGGTTCACAGTAGTTCATTACTGCACATCCTTGATAATCTCCTTCATAGGTAAACTCTTCAAAATCCAAAGTTCTATAACCTAATCGCCCAAACTCATGCTCGTAAAATGCGTCAAGTGGTCCGCTATAAAATACATGATCATAATTTTCTCGAGTTTTCAGATCAAAACTAGTATTCAGTGACACTTTTACATTTTTATGATCAAGAATGCTTTCCACGATCGCCGTATAACCATTTTCTGGCATGCCTTGGTATTTATGATTAAAGTAATTATCATCATAATTAAAACGTACGGGCAATCTTTTTAAAATTGATGCTGGTAATTCTTTGGGATGCATTCCCCATTGCTTAATGGTATAGCTTTTAAAAAAGGCTTCGTATAACTCTTTACCTACGAAACGTAGAGCTTGTTCTTCGAAAGTTACTGGTGCCGAGATGGATTTTTCACCTTTACTTTCAATTAATTTTTTTGCTTCATCAGGATTGCAAGTCTTTTCAAAGAATTGATTTATTGTATGAAGGTTAATAGGTAAAGAAAAAACTTTATTATTTACTGTTGCTTTAACACGGTTTGTGTAAGGCATCATATTGCCATACTTGTTAATATAAGCCCAAACCTTTTCATTATCAGTATGGAAAATGTGCGGTCCATATGTGTGGATCATCACTTGAGACACATGTTCTCTTTCACTGTAGCAATTACCTGCAATATGATTTCGAGAATCAATTACCTCAACATTATGCCCACTTTCTGCAAGCTCTCTAGCTATAACTGCACCTGAAAAACCAGCTCCAACAACAAGAATATTTTTGCTCATCACATTTACCTTCAATCACTGCATGAATGCGCGGTAGTCGTTAATAATTTCTTTACTATTACCAATACGTCTAACTTTATGATTTTCAATCCAAATAACTTTATTACAGATTTTCTCAATGTCATCCATATTATGGCTTACAAATAATATTGTGACACCTTTACTTCTGAATTCATTTATTGTTTTAATACATTTCTTTTGAAAACTAATATCCCCGACAGCTAGAACTTCATCTATTATTAGAATGTCAGGATCTACTTGAGTGATAACTGAAAATCCTAGCTTAGCCAACATGCCACTTGAATATACTCTAATGGGCTCGTCAATGAACTCTCCGAGTTCAGAATACTCAATTATCTTATCAATTTTTGCATTTAGTTCTTTTCTTCTTAAACCAAGTAAAGTTGCATTTAAACGAATATTTTCTCTTCCTGTAAGTTCCGGATGAAAGCCTCCTCCCAGCTCAAGCATAGAGGCCACCCTACCTTTAACAAAGACTGAACCAGTGCTAGGCTTTATCACTCCAGCCACCAGCGAAAGTGATGTACTTTTACCTGCACCATTTCGGCCAATTAGCGCTACTGATTCGCCTTTTAAGACTTGAAATGAAATATCTTCTATTGCTAAATAAGATCTGCCGGATAACATCGATAATGCACGTTTAGGATTGAATATCAACTCTTTGATGCCAGATCCAATATGATGATATAGAGGGTACCTTTTTGTGACATTTTTAAACTCAATCGCTACACTCATTACAATATCTCAGCAAAACGGAATTTTAATTTATTAAACACCCAAACTCCAATGAGTAAAGTTGTAAATGAATAGAAATATAAATGCAAAATATTTCCATAATCAATTACACCATGCATAAATAAATCACGCCAGGAAAGAATCATTAAAGAAAGCGGATTTGCGTCGATCAACCAATGATACTCAGCAGGTATTAAATCTACTGAATAAAGGATAGGTGTGCAATAAAACATAAGCATAATGCCCAAACTAATGAAACGCTCTAGATCTCTGAAGAATAAGTTAAGTGTTGATAATATTAATGCTAATCCGTAGGTTAATATCATTTGCCCTAAACCAATCAATGGAATCCCCCACAGCCATGAAAGTGAAGGGCTCATATCATAAATAATTAGAAAAACGATGATAACAGGAATGGTACAAAGAAAATGTAAGAATTCCATAAAGACGTTACAGAAAGGGATTACTGAACGTGGGAAGACTGTTTTTTTTATAATCTGTGCATTTGAAATAAAGGAAAATAATGAGTTACTAGTTGAACCTGCAAACCATTGCCAAGGAAATAAGCCAGTTATTAAAAAAACAGTATAATTCGGTATTTGAACTCTCATGATAAGTTTAAATATAAAATAATAAATCATCGCAAACAACAGGGGATTTGCGATAGACCAAAGATAGCCTAAAAAGCTACTTTTATACCTGACCTTTAATTCTTTCTCTGTGATTACAGTTATTAAATCAAAAAGATAACCAAAATTATACTTCATATAAATTGCTCAGTTTGCCTAATAAACGTACGAATTACTTCGCGCTACTATGTTATGAGAATGCTACCGCCCCTGGCTTAAAGCTACCAGTGCACTAGGCGTACCTGACTTGAACTTCTATGGGATCAGGTATGATGATTACCCCTGAACCTATATTATAAACGAAGGAGTTAGCAGTAAAATTTCCAGTTTTCTCAGCCAAGGTCCTTATAAACTGGACCATATTTTCCAATATGCAGCCCAGAATGCTAACATTTTCGATATAAATCTTAAAGCTGAGACGAAGCCATTTTTAACATAGATTAGACGAATCCTATAAAAAACAAAAAGCCTGTCATTGACAGGCTTACAAGAGTGTAAAATATCTACTTAAATCCGTTAGGATTCTTACTCTGCCAGTTCCACGTATCACGCATCATGGCATCGATCCCGCGCGTCACGCGCCAGTCCAGTTCGTTGTTCGCCAGCGTCGCATCTGCCCAAAACGCCGGCAAATCACCGTCACGGCGAGGCTTAAACTCAAACGGAATTGGCTTACCAGACGCTTTCTCAAACGCCTTGATCATCTCCAGCACGGAGAAGCCCACGCCGCCGCCGAGGTTGTAAGCTTTGTAGCCTTCAACTTTGGCTAAGTGGTCCAGCGCTTTCAGGTGCCCTTCTGCCAAGTCGACAACGTGAATGTAGTCGCGCTGTGCGGTGCCATCCGGCGTGTCGTAGTCATCGCCAAACACGCCCAGCTTCTCCAGACGGCCAATCGCCACCTGCGCGATGTACGGCAGCAGGTTGTTAGGAATGCCGGTTGGATCTTCACCGATTTCACCAGACTCATGTGCGCCAACCGGGTTGAAGTAACGCAGTGCGATGGCCTTGAAGTTCGGATCGGCTTTAGCGAAGTCGCGCATCACGAATTCGATCATCAGCTTCGAGGTACCGTACGGGCTGGTGGTACCGCCAATTGGCGTGGTTTCCACGTAAGGAACCGGTGCATCGGCGCCATAAACGGTCGCAGATGAGCTGAAGATGAAGTTCCACACGCCAGCTGCGCGCATCTCTTCCAGCAGCACCACGGTGCCAGCCACGTTGTTTTCGTAATATTCCAGCGGCATGCGCGTGGACTCACCAACGGCTTTCAGTGCGGCGAAGTGAATCACAGCGCTGATATCGTTAGTGGCAAACAGGTCACGCAGGCAGGCGCGATCGCGGATGTCGCCTTCAACGAACACCGCTTTTTTGCCTGAGAGCTTTTCCACGCGGTTGATGGCTTCGCGGGAAGCATTGCAAAGGTTATCCAGGACCACAACGTCGTCGCCGCGCTCTAACAGCGCCAGCACCGTATGGGAGCCGATGTAACCCGCTCCGCCCGTTACCAAAATAGCCATGTGTACTCCTTTAAACCGCGCTAAAGGCGCGGTAGAGAATGAGAAAGCTTATTTCGCCAGGATTTTCTGAATAGATTCGCGGAAATCGCGGCCCTGATCGTTGTTACGCAAGCCGTAAGAGACGAATGCCTGCATATAACCGAGTTTACGACCACAGTCGTAGCTGGTACCGGTCAGCAGCTGCACATCAACTGGCTTCTTCTTGCTCAGAGAGGCGATAGCATCGGTCAGCTGAATGCGGCCCCATGCGCCAGGCTCAGTGCGCTCCAGCTCTTCCCAGATATCCGCAGAGAGCACATAACGGCCAACTGCCGTCAGGTCAGAATCGGTAGAACCCGCTTCTGGCTTCTCAACAAAGCTGGTGATGGTGCTGATATCGCCTGGGTTATCAATCGGCTCTTCGGTAGTCAGCACGCCATATTCAGTAAGATCTTCGCCCGGCATGTGTTTCGCCAGCACCTGGCTGTGGCCGGTATCTTCAAAGCGAGCAACCATCGATGCGAGGTTATAACGCAGGTGGTCAGCGGTGGAGTCATCCAGCAGCACGTCTGGCAGCACCACCACAAATGGGTTGTCGCCAATCATTGGACGCGCGCACAGCACGGAGTGGCCCAGGCCTAACGGGTTGGCCTGACGCACGTTCATGATGGTCACGCCCGGCGGACAGATTGACTGCACTTCGCTCAGCAGCTGACGTTTAACGCGCGCTTCTAGCAGCGCTTCCAGCTCGTAAGTGGTATCGAAGTGGTTTTCCACTGCATTTTTGGAAGCATGGGTGACCAGCACAATCTCCTTGATGCCAGCCGCAACGCATTCGTCAACAATGTATTGAATCATTGGTTTGTCGACAATTGGCAGCATCTCTTTCGGAATGGCTTTCGTCGCAGGAAGCATATGCATACCGAGACCCGCAACGGGGATTACTGCTTTAAGCTTGGTCATATTTATTCCATTTCATGAAGTGAATACGTGGGGTCGATTATGCAGGATCGGCCGGTTGAGCAAGTATAATCTTTATCTGAAAAACCGGCACTAACTCTCTGTCACACCATCAAAAATCGCCAATTTGGCCGGTAAAAACGCCGAAATACCAATGAGGAACCGATGCGCTAAACCGCTGAAAAATCGTGAAAGGATTTAAGATGACGAGACCAGAGATTGACTGAAAGCTGTGTTGATAATGCGCCATAAATGGCGCCGCTACGGACCGTGTAAACATTGAGTCATCTGTAGCGGCGCGATTCATCACGCGGGTTGGATGTTGATGGCTACAGCCAGCCCTCAAACCATTCCGGCATCACGAACAGGTTGAAGTGGTTTACCAGCATCATCAGCGCAACAAACACCACCGACACCGAAACCCACTGACGCGCATACGGCATAAAGCGGATGCCAATCACCGGCTTGATGAAGAACGGATGGGCAAAGGCAGAAATCAGCACCTGCGAGATCGACAGCGTCAGCGCTACATACAGCACGTTCGGCCAGATGTAGGTTGTCGCTAGCACCGCGACCACCACCAGGCTCGCCACGATGTTCCAGTAGAACTCGACATTGGTACGGCCGTTGGCCTGCGAAATCGCGCCGGTTAAGCCGCCCATCGGACGCAGCATGCCAAACAGCAGCATCAGCGGAATCAGATGATAAACCTGCTCATGCGAAGCGCCGTACAGCACGCGCACAATCACCGGTGACAGAATGCCAATCGCCAGATACATCGCGCTGCTGAACAGCATGATGACGAAAGTGCCTTTCAGGAACAGCTTTTTCAGCTGCTCCGGATCGTGCTGCTTCTCAGCAAAGCGCGGCAATGCCAGACGGTTAATCACCGGCGAAACCAGCTTCAGCGGTTGCAGGATCAGCTCTTTGGCCAGCGAGTAAATCCCCAGCATCTCCGCGCCCATCACTTTACCGACGATCAGCGCATCCGCCTGAGTACGCAGCTGGTTAATGGTCTGGGAACCGAGTTGATACACGCCATAACGCACCGCGCTAACAAAGGTTTTGCCGTCGAATTCCCAGGTCGGACGCCACGATTTCTCGCCGAAGTAGATCATGCAGAGAATTCGTGTGAAGGCGTTGATGAACAAGCCAAGAATCGCCGCCGCCACGGTAAGCGAGGTGTAATACAGCATCGCGACGGTACACAAGAACGCGAACAGCTTGGTGGCCATCTCAATCTTCGCCAGCGTCACCATGCGTTTGGTTTTCACATAGTGCGCCTGATACTGCGACAAATGTCCCAGCACCAGGAAGTTGAGGCTGGTGAGCATGATTAAGCCCACCAGCTCCGGCAGGTGATAGAACCACGCCACCGGATAGGCAATCGCCAGCATAATCAGGGCGATGCACGATATAGCTGCTCATGCCCATATCCTGCAGCACGGTCGCCACCGCCAGAATCGCATTGATGATAGCCAGTAAACCCAGCTCGTGCGTTTCCAGTTTGCGCGCCAGAACGGCGAGCTGTAACACCTGAAGCAATGCGGCAAAACAGGTACTACCAAACAGCCAAACGGCCTGTTTTTTTAATCCGCTCACACCATGCGCTCCAGAATTTTCGCCAGCTCACCGTAAGCGATGTGCTGATTGAACTCAGTTTCGACTTTCTGCCGCGCGGCCGCGACCACTGGAGCCACATCCACATCGCCGCGTGACAGACGCAGCAGCGTCGCCGCCAGCTCGTCAGGATCGTTCTCAGCCACCAGCCATCCGCTGACGTCATTCTCAATCAGCTCAGGAATGCCGCTGTGATAGGTCGACACCACCGGCAAGCCAACCGCCATCGCTTCCATCAGCGCCACCGGAATGCCTTCCATATCGCCATCTGCGGCGGTTTTGGATGGCAGCAGGAAGATGTCCGCTTCGTTTAGCGCCTGACGAATCTCGTCCTGCGGCTTAAAACCCGGCATGTTGACGCAATCCTGCAATCCGGCACGCGCAATGTGCTCGCGCATCATGCCATCCTGCTCGCCGTTCCCGATGATGGTGAACTGGAACTGGCCGCCGTTATTGCGCAGGATTTCGCTGGCTTTCACCGCCACATCCAACCCTTTCTTCTCGGTCAGACGCGCAACAGAGACGATGCGCAGCGGTTGATGGAAGGCTTCGCGTGGGCGGAAGTTAAACTTCTCCGGCTCGATGCCCATACGCGTCACGTGCACTTTGGCACGCGGACAGCCCATCTCAATCAGCTTGTTCTCCCACAAGTGGCTGATAGGCAGCATCAGTTCACTCTGTTTGAACAGGTTGATGTAGTCGAGCTTGTGCTCTTCGAGGATGTGACGACGTGAAATATCCGCGCCGTGGAACACCGTCGCCTGCTTGCCTTTCAGCACGCCAAGCTCGCGCAGTTTGTTCGCCAGCGCGCCGGCATAGCCGAAGTGCACCAGAAACACATCTGCGGTGTAAGGCTGCTTGGTATTCGCGACAATCGCTGGCAGCAGCAGTTTGCTGGCCTGTGCGCCGTAACGACGCACATTCAGCGACTTGAGCAGGGCGCCTTTGGTGATTTTCGGCAGTATCAAGCCGATACGCTGCGTGAGCTTATCGAGGTTGGATACTTTCTCTTCCGGCAGTAAATAGTGGGTTTTCGCTGCCAAATTGTAGTCATCGAACGCGGCGTGGCGATTGATCATATCGCCCGGAAACACGGAGATAATCTCCACGTCGTAGCCTGCGTCAATGAAATGCGTTACCTGATTGAGCACAAAGGTCTCAGAGGCAACAGGAAAACGCATGGTGAAAAAGGTCAGCTTCATCACTTCACCCCAGGACGTTGAGAATTTCTGCTGTAATGCGGTTACCAATCTCACGCTCCTGCGCCACCGCGGTATCCACTTTGCGTTTCACGTTGTCGTAGTCGGCCAGCACCGTCTGCACTTTATCGATGAGCGAACCGTCCATCAGGCTCTGCACATCGGTGGCCATCTGCGGCAGGCCAAGCTGTTTCATCACGCCGAGCGACTTGTGCTCATAGTTGATGGCCACGGCTGGCGTACCAAAGTTCATGGAGATAATGGCGGAGTGCAGGCGGGTACCAATGGTCAGATGACAATGGCTGAGGAGGATGCCGAGTTCGAGATCGTTGAACTCGTCCATGATGACATGGTAATGCTCGGGATGCTCGACATGATCGCGCAACGTCAGCGCCACCATGCGGTCATCTTTGGCGTAGCTATCAATACCGGTACAGGTAGAGAAGGCAACCACCTGATAACCTTCGGCAATCATCGCGTTAATCACGCGGCCAAAGGCAGCTTCATACTCTTTCTGCGTGACGCCGAGACGTTTGTCGAACGGCGCCAGTTCGCGCACGGTAATCGCAATGGTTTTGCGCGCGCTGATAATCGCTTGCCAGTGCAGCAGGTTATGGCTTGGATTGGCCACCTCACGCGCTTCAACCAGAAACGCGGTATCGACGCCCTTCTTCACTTTGCTGGTGGTCACGCCATCTTGTTTCAGGCGGTCGTAGCTCACCTCTTCGCGCAGTACCAGGCTGTCGACGCGATCAAAGACAAAGTTCGCCAGCGCATTCACGCGCGGGTTTTCGAATGGACCGACCGAGTGACCGACCATATGCAGCGGCTTTTTCGCCATCAGCGCACAGAGCGCGTGGTCGAATTGGGTTACGCCGTACAGGTCGACGAAGAACGAGCCACCAACCTGAATAATCGCATCGTAATTGCCGAGCAGACGGACAAAATCGGTAAAGCCCTGGGCGATAGCGATGTTGCGCAGTTTG
>NZ_DALYOQ010000007.1:57219-103803 GCF_031974595.1 Pantoea sp. CTOTU46764
AACCTGAATAATCGCGTCATACTGCGCAAGGCTTTTGGTGAACGCCGCCAGATGCGGTGGCACCGAGAAGGATTTGTACACGCCGCCTTTGCCGAGGTGCGCCATCATGATGTCCGGCATCAAACGGTTCGCTACTTTGCGTTTCAGGCTACCGACTAACCCTTTGCCCGACTTGCTGTTGTGCAGGAACAGGGAATCCTGCTGGATGTCCTGCTGCAGTAAATAGCCAGAGCTTGTTGGATAACGGCTGATCACATCGATATCCAAATCCGCGCGCGCGGATTTCAGTGAATCAATCAGCCCACGTAAAATCGCGCCATCCCCACGATTTCCACAGGTATGGTTTCCTACCAATAAAATCTTCATAAAAAAACTCCGGAAAAATTTTTGTAATTTTTTACAAGCCGCCAATAGCTGCACTGGCAAAGTGAACTCTGTTTAAAAGGACTGCAATGGGAGTAAACCCCAAAAAATGGTGCTTAACGTCGGTACTGCTCTCTGGTGCGCATGAATGCACACCCTATAAAACCATCATCCAATGCCGATTTAACGTAGGGTCGCCATTAATGGCGACCGATTTACAAACCACTCATTACGACTTCACAGCGAAATACGGCATAGCCACCTGCTCGCCATTGATCACTACCGAGATGAAACCTTTGGGTTCGCGGGTATCCACCTGTTCCGGCTTGAGCGCGCGCGATGCCATCAGTAAATCGCCCTGCTCGTTACCGCCGATGCCAGCCTTACCGTTGTGAAGGCTGAAACGCTGCGGCGCCTGCTGTGCGCCACTGCCCGGTGCGCCTTTGTCCATCACCGCATCCACACGCGCACATTGGCCGGTCAGGAAACGATCCTTGGCGGTGCTTTTGATCAGCACGGCGGTGGTCGGCGTCCAGCCCGCCAGCTTGACGTAGACTTTGGTGTCGGTATCGCTTCGCGCTTCGAAACGCACATCAACCACCGGCGAGCTACCTTCCGCTGACCAGCTGGCTTCGGCTTTGTTTTTCTTGCGCTGCAGATGAATCACTGCGCGGCCACCGGTGCCTTTACCGTTGATCACATCCATCAGCGGCTGATTAGCAGTACCGTTATTAAACTGCGACTGGCCAAACACCTCGATCTCCCAGCTATCGCCCACCGTTGGCGAGTAGAAGTTGCCGAGTTCAAACCAGGTTTGCTGATCGCTGTTATTGGTCAGGCGGAAGCGCGAGGTGATGTAGTTGTATTTCAGACTGCCATCGATGGCGACGCCGTAAGATTCGACGCGCGTTGAGCCCATTTCCCAGATGTTCAGCCAGCGCTCGCCTTCAAGCGAGTTATCAATCCAGCTGCCCGACTGCAGATTGGTCTGACGCATATTAAGGCGCGAGTTACGCGCGTTAAGCGGGTTCTTACAATCCTCAATGCTCAGCGCATCGACAATCCACTGGCCGTTCGAGATGTCGCCAGGGAAATCGCTGTGCTCGATCCAGCCGTTATGGATGATCGATTGGCTGCAGCGCGGCAGATTCAACACCATGCCGCCTTTACAGTGCTGAGCGTTAAAGTTGGAGAGCTCAATCGCGGTGCTGTGATCCCAGGCGCCGGCCTTTTGCCCCGACCAGCTGGCTTTAATCACATCGCCGGTACAGGCGTTGGCATACCACTGGTCGATTTTGCAATCCAGCGTATCCAGCAGGCTAAGGGAGACGCCGCCAACCTGATTGAAGCGCAGGCAAGCGCCGCGGAAGAACTGGCCGCCCGGACAGGTATTGCGAAACAAACCCTGTTTGTTCGGACGCTTGTCAGTGTTGCCGTTGAAATTCAGGTTGGAGATTTCCGTCCAGCGCGCATTCACCTGGAACAGGAATTCGGAGCGTCCGTCAGAAACCAGCGTGGTCGCCGGGAAATAACCGAAGTTGACCATCGCGCCCGAGATGCGGAAGAAACGACGTCCTTCATCACCGAAATCACACTCGGAGACAAAGAAGGTGCCGGCCGGGAACTGCACGCAGATCTGCTGGCTGGCATCAATCGACCATTGATACATGGCTTTGATCGCCGGCGCGGTATCGGTTTTGCCGTCGGCGATGGCGCCGAAATCAAACAGCGTCAGGCGGTTAAAATCTTCCACCACACGACGCCAGGTGAAACCGTTGCCGCTGAAGTTCACGCCGCCATCATCTTTGCCATCACCGAAGGTGCCGACGAACTCGCCGCCGCCCACTTCCAGCCCTTCGTGCCAGCTTTTCAGCTTGATTTTGGCACCGGCAAACAGCGGACGGGTTTTGCGCAGTTCTTCAACCGACGGAATTTCGCCAATCAGCTGGTAGCCGTTCGGCTGCGCCAGACGCTGGCTAAAGTTGCTCTGATTAGGACGTGAAACATCGCTGATGGAGAACAGCGTGTGGCCTTGATCGTCCTCCACCACCATTGAATGTGATGGATTGGCGATCAACGCCGCATTGTCGTGAATGAACTGGGCGAAGTTCCCTTTGTTCAACGCAATCGGCTGGCTGATTTGTGACACTTTGCCATTGGCATCGCGCAGAAACACCGGGATCTGATTACCAGACTGGCTGGCATCACTGCCTGCCTTACCGATCCACAGTTTGCCCTCAAAGTTCTGCCAGAACTGCGGTGGCATGGTATAGACGTTTTCTGGCGTCAGAATCGGCACATCGCCCGCCGGTACGCTGGACGGATCGACAGATTTTAACGTTGGCTGACCACTTTTTGCGGCGTAGCTGGAAAACGCACTCACTGAGAGCGCAGTAACAATCGAGGAGGCTGCGGCCTGCAAGACTTCTCTTCTTTTCATGCTTCAATTCCCGTGGTTGTACGGCCAAAAAGGATTCCCGAGGCACGATAATTGTCGCTAAACAAGCGCGAGCCAGCTCTGCTTGATCTGGTTACCGTCAAACTTGAGCGCGGTTTCTTTGGTTTTTTCACTCATCGCATAGAACAGGCCATCATCGCTGGCGAGCTGCTCCATACGCTTAATAAACGTGGTTTTGTCATTCATCGGCACCAGGAAGCCATCTTCACCGTGATTGATGATCTCCTGCGGTCCGGTTGGGCAATCGTACGCCACCACCGGCAGCGACCAGGATTTGGCCTCCAGCAGCACCAGCGGCAAACCTTCATAGCGCGAGGTCATCAGCGCCATGTCGCTTTCGCGGTAGTAATCGTTAATGTTGCTGACTTTGCCGACGAAGTTAACGCTGTTAGTGATACCTAACGCAGCAGCCTGATCGTGCAGCTGCTGACGCAGTTCGCCGTCACCGGCAATCACCAGTTTCCACTCGGGATGCTTCTTACTGAAGTCGGCCCAGATATCCAGCAACAGGTCGAAGCCTTTCTGGTTATCAAGACGCCCCACCGCCAGCGCCTGACGGCTGCGCGTTTGGCGTTGAAACGCTTTGTACACCACCGGATTGGGGATTTGCTGGCTGGCAATGTTCCAGCGGTTAAAGACCTGATGATCTTTGTCAGTCAGGACGATCACCTGATCGTAATAGCGCAGCATCAGCCACTTCAGCAGCTTAATTGGCTTGCTGAACGAGTTGATCGCGATGTGTTCGCAGGCATACGCCTTGAAGCGCTTCTTCTTCAGCGCCATCAGGTTCCAGAAGGCGAACATCACGCTCAGGCGGCCCATGCTGATCAGGAATACGCTGTCGAAGCCTTCCTGGTGGATGCTGGCAACGGCGCTTTTAATCGGGTTGCTGTGGCCTTCAAAGCTGACAATTTTTTTCACCCGTTCGAACGGATAAAAGGTTTTGCCGTGGCCTTCCAGCGAGTAAATGGTGACTTCATGCTGTTCGCCGAGGCACTCAGACATAAAGTTGCAGATGTTTTCCGTGCCCGCATATGAGTAGGCATCTTTAATCACCAAAACGATCTTTTTCATAAAATCCTTTCCACCTCAAACGACTGTTTAATTGAGACCCAAATCATTCGCGCTGCAACAAGGCGGCAAGTACGACCATCCCCCGGAGCTTACTTCAGTAAGTGACTGGGGTGGACGTGCGCAGCCAACGCAGTTGCAGCGTGAAGGATGCCGGGTATCAACGGTGTTTTAAGGCGAAAAGAACGCCGTTCACCATATACCAGACGTAATAGTAATATACTTTTAACGGATTGTTTTTATAGATAATTCTTAATAATTCGAGGTGCCACTTCGCCGCTTTATTTTTGTTACGCGACAGTGAATCGCCCAACTCGTAATAGTTGACCAGGATTTTCTGGATCACGCGGGCTTGTTTGTAGCGGAGGAACAATTCATAGAGGAACAGGAAGTCTTCGTGGCCTTTACGCTGGAAGAAGATGCCCTGTGGAGGACGGCGGAAACACACCGAGGAGAAGCAAACGCGATATTGCTTCTTCACGAAGTTTTCCTGCTGCAGGTAGGGTTTGCTGTAGTTGATATCGTGATCAGCGGTTTTGGTTTTGTAGTGATAATGCGTGATCACGAAATCGTCGCCGGCGGCAATCGCAGCCGTCTGTTCGGCCAGTTTTTCGCGGTGCCACTCGTCGTCGCTGTCGAGAAACGCGATGATCTCTTCTTTCGCTGCACGCAATCCAACGTTACGGGTTTCGGCTGCGCCCTGATTCACTTCGTTGTCGAGAATAGTGATGCGTGCGTCCTGGCAATGTTCACGCACAAAGGCCAGTGAATCATCGGTGGATTTGTCGTTGATGAGGTAAAGATGCCAGTCGCTGTAGGTCTGGTTGATGATCGACTCAACCGCGCGCAGAACGGTATTTCGCGCGTTATACATCGGCATCACAATACCGACGGTGCCAACATGATTTGTCATTTGTCTACCCGGAGTTTCAGGAACCAAAAAATTGCCCCCATGTAGGGAGCAAGTGAAAGTGTTTAAAAGTGAATCAGGAGACGGCTCTTCTGCCCGAGAAGCGCGACTTCACCTTATCGAGCAGGCGATTCATGAAGTAGGCGCGATTGTCACGGTTGGTGAGGAAGAAGTAGCGTGCAAAGCTGAGGCTGGCCTGCAGCGATTTACCATCCATCTTATAGCGCAGCGGCAGCTTGAACGCCTTATAAGTGTGGATGTCGCGTGTGGTCAGATGCGGCTTCATGGTGTCGAGCCAGAAGAAGGAGTATTTGACCGATTCGCCTTTGTGCTTGGAACCAAATTTGGTCACCAGGTGGTAGGTTGCCAGCGGCTTGTCGATCATCACGAACGCGTAACCCATGCGGTCAGCGCGGATGCAGAAATCATAATCCTGATGGCGAATATAACGCGCATCAAACTGAATCTTCGCCGCATCTTCGCGCTTCAGCACAATGGTGCTGGTTTGAATGAAGCCGTAGCAGCCAAACAGATATTCGGCCACGGTTTCGTTCTTACCGGGCGGCTGCATCGGCATCACCTTGAGGAAGCTGCCATCCTGATGGATGTTCACCTGACTAAAGATGACGTAGCGCGATTTGCCCTGCGCTTCCAGTTTGGCGATGGTTTCACTCGCCACTAATAACTTGTCCGGATGCCACTCATCGTCGGCATCGAGAAAGCTGATAAAGTCGCCGCTTGCCAGCTCAATACCTTTGTTACGGGCGCCGGCGCCGTTGAGTTTGACCTCAGACAGCTCCAGTTTGATAGCCAAATCCTGATAACGCTCGCTGCGCACCACCTGCGCCAGTTCGGCCGCATCGGCCGATTTGTCATCAACAATAATGACTTCAAAATTGCGATAGGTTTGCGCTTTGACACAATCTAGCGTCGTGACAATCGATTTCGACGCGTTATACGCGGGAATAACAATTGAGAAGCGAATCTCCTGCATTGCCAGCACCTCATTAAAAAAGTTACAAAATCAATGATATAACTTGTGGGCTCAAAAGAATAATGGGTGGTGTCCTAATTTGTCGGCGAGGTCTTCATCGCCACTTTCTTCTTGTTGCTACTGCCGATAAACGGTTTCTCGACAAACAGGTAAGTCAGTTTCGCCACATAGAAAGAGGCGACAAAGAACAGCGTTGAAAGCAAGGTGTAGAACAGGAACGAATGCGGATAGAGCGTTTCTGGGATCTGCTTGATGAAATAGAGCACCACACCGTGAATCAGATACAGGCTGTAACTCACCTCACCAATCGACATCAGGGTTTTGTTTTCCAGAATGCCAAACACGGCGTTGCCGCTGCTGACAATAAAGAAGATCACCGTCAGGCAGCAGAGGAAAATCAGATACCAGAAGGTGTTGCTGGTAAAGGACAGTGAGAACAGCGACAGCACAATCACGGCGAAACCGGCCAGGCTGGAGGTTTTGTAGTGCGCAAACCTATCGCGATATTTATACGCCAGATAACCCATGGCGAAGCCCAGCACCGGACGCGGATCGGTATAGGTTTTACCCCACAGACGTAGGCCAACCGCCACACAGAAAATCACGCCGATCGAGCCGAGAATCAGCAGCGTTTTGTATTTGCCTTTGGTGGCGCGGTTAAGGACGTAAATCAGCGGAATCGACAGATACAGCAGCCATTCGAGGCGCAATGTCCACTCAACACCGGCGTTCACATCCGCCGTCAGGAAGTCACCCATGCGATAGCTGCCGATAAACAGCAACCACAACACGGCATCTTTCACCGCCGTCAGGCTGTAAGTGAGATCGCCCTGCACCACGCCCACCGCGATGATGACAAAACCGGAGAACCAGAACATTGGGACAATACGGCGGATACGCGACTTCAGCAGCTTGTGCGTCAGTTGCCCTGGCGTCAGGGTTTCATTATCCAGCCAGCGATAGAACAGGAAGGCGGAGATCATGAAGAACAGCAGTACACCAAATTTGCCGGAGTTAACGAAGAAGTTGCCTTCAGAGAACCAGGCAAAATAATCTTTATCGAACACCCACTGACCATCCAGCGAATAGATGTAGTGGGCGAAGTGTGAGAACGCGACGATGCTGGCCAGCAGCGCGCGCATACCAGAGATACTTTTAATACCGCTCTCGTTGTAAACGCCTTTGTGGAAGGAGAATACTCGCAGAATGATTAGCGCCAGACAAAATGACAGCACCATGATTAATACATACATGTCAGCTCCTGAATCTGAGTTGGGTTAGCTGCTGTGCCGTGACAAAACGCTATCGAAAGTGCTGCTTAAGACATTGAAGGTTCTTGCTGCTTTCTGTTTATAAAGCATCTCATTGGGGTGAATACAATCGGGCGACATCTCAGATTGCCAGTCACGGTTTTCTTTGATGACGCTGAACTGCTTCACAATCGGAACTTGCTGCTCTTTAGCCACTTCATTTAATTGGTAAACATACGGCCAGACGTTCCAGCGCTCGGCTTTGCCACAAATGGGATTCGGTTCCTGCAGAACCACCAGTTTGTTATTCGCCTTCGCGCCTTTTACCAGCTCGGTGATGATGCGCTTGTACTCTTCCGGCGTTTCAATGCGCTCGCCTTTATCTTTGAAGAAGTTGATGCGCGCATCATTGATCGCATAGTTAATCAGAATCATGTTGGCATCGGATTTCGCCATGCGTTCAGACCAATCCATTGGCGTATTGTCTTTGTTGTAAACCAGCACCGAAACCTGTGCGCCCGGCATGCCGTGATTCTTCACCTCAATGTTGTTGCCGTACTTCTCGCGCAACATTTGCTGCAAAAAACTCACTTCGTTGTTTTGACTGATGATGTTGCGATTGCCCTGGGCGGTAACGCCTGCGGTGGTCGAGTCACCGTAGGCCGCGATGATAAAGGTGCCGGGATGATCGTCTGCCTGCGCCAGCAACGGCGCAGAGGTGATCAGAAATGCCAGTAAGGTCTTCCGCATATTTCCTCTCATCGGTTAATGAAACAATTTGAATTCACGAGCAACTTCATAGCCGACAACGGCTTGCTTCAGTGAGATCGTGTTGTAATAGAGGTAATAAACAAGGAAGAAAGCAAACATCGCAAACATCGCCGGCTTCAATACCCGTTTCGACTGATAAATCAGCGACGTCAAAATAATCGGTTCAACCTGCAGCAGGTAGTTCGACAGGCGCGCACCCGATGAGTAGTTATAGAAGAAGATCCTGATGCCGCCGCCGATCGCAAAGGTCAGAATCAGCAGGTAGTTCAGCTTCCACACGTCGTACTGCTCGCGCTTGAGCTGGTTGCTCAGCATGAAGTAGACAAAGATAAACACCAGCATGATGTTTTTCAGGTTCGATACCGACACCACGCTGCCGTCACCGGCATTCGACGCTTCGTTACTGTAGCCTGCAGCCCTTTCCCCCATCGATCCCAGATGTCCGGCGATCAAGGCGATAAAGCCGGTCCCGCCCACCACCGAAAGGGGCACACTTAATATGATGATGGCCACTGGCCACCAGCGTGATTCCCGTATAAACAGGAACGGAATGATGGTCACCACCATTACGGCGGTGTTGTGACTGAGGAAGGAGAGGATAAAGAAGGCAAACGCCCACCAGTATTGCTTGAGGTAAATCGTCCAAATCACGCCAAGAAACAGCGCCGAACTCAGGCCAAAACGTATCTGGTTAACGTCTTTATTAATAAAGATATGCGCCGAGTAGAGCGCTAATGCCAATACCGGATACGGCGACATCTTTTTAAAGAAGATGGCGTTAGTCGATACCGCCAGAATACTGAACACAAACAGGAACACGCTGGCATTGTGTGAAAACAGGCTGGTGATCCACGCGATAGCAAAAATCAGCGGTTCGTAACGGAAGAAGGCGACGGTGTTAGCAAAACCGTTGACCTCAATACGGCGGATGAAGTCAGCAAAGAAGCTGCGATATTGATAGTCATCCATCCCGGTGCCAAGACCGCGAATACCGGCGAAGATAATCAGCGTGACCGTGGCGATGCACAGCAGGTAAGTCAGAATATGGGTGGTGCGTTCGTCTTTCTTCAACAGGATTTCGACCAGCGCAAGCAACAGCAAAAACCCTGATAAATACCAATATGGAGCCATGGTGTGATTCCTTAATTCCACAAGTTCTCGTGCCAGCGGTGGCTTTTAATGGCGTTATAGAGAGAATCACCTGTGTAAATCGTTGCGTGTCGTCATTCAAACGGTGCGATCAAAAGGGGCGGTCAACCCGCCCCTTTCTTCACCGGATTACCCTCATCATTAACTGTGAATGACGGGCAAATTAACTTTTGGTCGGTTTGCCATACTCGTAGTCGTAATAGTCGTAACCGTAACCATAAGAGTTGGCGGCTTTACGCACCACGGCGTTGAGGATCACACCTTTAATCTCAATACCGTTCTGGGCAAAGCGTTTGAAGCTGACATCCAGCTCTTTCGGCGTGTTGGTTTCAAAACGCGCCACCATCAGCGAGGTACCGGCCAGTTTGCCGATGATAGATGCATCGGTTACCGCCAGAATCGGTGGCGTATCAATCAACACCAGATCGTAATTCTTGCTCGCCCAATCCAGCAGCTCACCCATGCGACGATGCATCAGCAGTTCAGACGGGTTTGGTGGTACCTGGCCGCGTGGCAGGAAGTCAAAACCATACGCACCTTTCTGAATCAGCGCTGGGCTGAACTCGGTTTTGCCCGACAACACGTTGGACAGACCGGATTTGTTATCGGCTGACAGCAGTTCGTGGGTGTAACCACGACGCATATCACCATCGATGAACAGTACGCGTTGGCCTGCTTTTGCTACCAGCGTTGCCAGGTTGGCACAGATAAAGGTTTTACCAATACCTGGGCTCGCGCCAGTGATCATCAGGATGTTGTTTTTCGCTTCCATCATCGCGAAGTGCAGGCTGGTACGCAGGCTACGAATCGCTTCGATTGACAGGTCAGTAGGATTACCCAGCGCCAGCAGCGTTTCGTGTGGATCGGTTTTCACCTTGTTGCCACGACGCGCCAATGCTTCGGTATCTTTCTTACGTTGCCATTCTGACAGCGGCACGCTCGCATACACGTTCATGCCCAGCTCTTCCAGCTGTTCTGGATTTTCGATGCCGTGATGCAGCAGCGCTTTCATCAGAACCAGACCAACAGAAACCATCAGACCCAGAATCAGGCTCGCCGCGATGATCAGCAGTTTCTTCGGTGCTACCGGGCTGTTGCCGGTTGCTGCGCCATCGATGATACGTACATCACCCACGGTGCTGGCTTTACTGATACCCAGCTCTTGCTGACGGTTCAGCAACTGCATGTAGATTTCCTGACCAGACTGCACATCACGCGTCAGACGCAAGATCTCTTGCTGCGTTTGTGGCATCTGAGAAATCTTTTTGTTCAGCGTGGCCTGTTCGTTTTCCAGCGTTTTGCGTTTTTCCAGCAAGGCGCGATAGGTTGGGTGATCTTTGGTAAACAGCTGAGAAACTTCGGCTTCACGGAAGGTCAGTTCGTTCAACTGGCTCTGCACGCTGACAGAAGAATCCAGCGCAGATTTTGCTTCCAGCGACAGGTCAACCGACTCGTTCTGGCGACGGAAGGTATTCAGCTTGTCTTCCGCATCATCCAGTTTGCCACGCACTTGCGGCAGCTGATTGCGCAGGAATTCAAGGCTCTTTTCCGCTTGCTCAGATTTACGCTCAACGTTCTGCAGCAGGTAGTTATTGACGATTTGGTTCAGCACTTTGCTGATCTGCTCTGGATCTTCACCCAGATACTCCAGACCCAGCACGCCGGTGTCTTTGCCTTTGTCCGCAACGGTCAGGTTGGCCAGCACGGAGTTAATCGCCTGCAACTCGTTCAGCTTAGTGACGCTGAAGCTGGTGCCTTCATCAGCATTGATGCCGCTCACCAGCATGGTCACTTCACCGTGCGTTTCCAACTGACCGACTTTACCTTTGAACAGTTCATCACCATCCGCTGACACGGTGTACGAGTCAGGACCGGTCACTTCCAGTTCAACGGTGCGCTTATCGATGGTGCGTGGAATTTCCAGGCGGGAGATCGCGACAGTCGATGGCTTATTTCCCATCAGGCGCGACAGACCTTTACCAATCACCGGGAAATAGTTCTGAGTGACAACGGTGTCCAGACCCAGATCGTCAACGGTTTTACCGATAACCATACGTGATTCAAGAATCTGAATCTCGGTATCGGACGCCGGCGTTGGCGGCAGAATGCTGTCTAACTCATTCAGTACTGAGCTGGCATTCTTCTGCTCAACCTGCACTAACGCATCTGCGCTGTAGATTGGTGTAGCAAACAGTGTGTAGAGCGTCGCCACCAGCATGAAGAAGGCGGTAACGGCAACAATGATCCAGCGATGATCAATCAGCTGTCCCACAAGATGCGCCAGATCCCATCCATTCGAATCTTCCTTTGGCGCGGTCATAACCTTGTTTTTGATATTCATGGATAATCCCAACTATCGGCTTAATACGTTGACCCATTTCTGGGTAGCGTTTTCCAGTAACCCGTAGACCTCTTCAAAGGCCTCGCGACTTTTTTTGTACGGATCCGCAATTTCCTGCTGATTGAGCCAGTGGCCAAGCAGCATGGTTTTTCCGCGTGCGGCTGGATCGATGCGATTCACCTGCTCAACGTGGCGCTTTTCCATTACCAGAATCAGGTCATAGTCACGGCACATGCTGGCCGTTAACTGCTGTGCCTGATGACCATCGAGCGACACGCCGTGATCGGCGGCCACATCAAGGGCTTTCTGGTCCGCCGGATAACCTTGCAGGGCACTGAGCCCTGCTGAGGCAACCCGGATGTTTGGTAGCGCGCGTTTGAACAGACGCTCCCCGGTTGGGGAGCGGCAAATGTTGCCGACGCAGACGACTAACACGGACTTAATCATGGCGAACCCTTAGTTCGACCAGTTGCGGAAACGAAGCGCCGCGGAGCTGGCATCGTCAACACCTACGATGGTCGGCAGCAGGCTTGAAATCACACGGTTCCAACGGGTAAGTGGTGTAGCGGTGACATAGACGATGTCGTATGGCTCCAGTTGGAATTCGGTGCCCATCACCATCGATGCCGCATCTTTGGTATTCAACTGATAGATGTTGGCGATCTTGGTGCGGTTGGCGCCGCGAATCGGACGAATCACGAACACGCCGGTGGCATCAGAAGTGGTCTGATCCATACCTTGCGAGTTGCCCAGCGCTTCGGCCAGCGTCATGCCGCTGCGGTCCATCTTCAGCGTTGACTGCTGCTTCACTTCGCCCATCACGAAGACTTTGAGATCGTCGTTACGTGGCACGTAAAGGATGTCGCCCGGATAGAGCAGATGGTTTTGGCTCAGGTCGCCGTTTTGCATCAGCGCCTGCAACGAAAGACGTTGTTCTTTGCCGTTGTGCGTCAGCACCACATTGCGCCAGTCAGCGTCGGCGGCTAAACCGCCCGCAGCGTTGACGGCATCCAGCACGGTCAGCGGAACGTTAGTGATCGGCTGCTGTCCGGAGGTGGTGACTGAACCGGTCACATAGGCTTTCTGTGAACGGAATGAGGCGACGTTTACGTCAACCTGCGGGCTTTCAATGAACTGTGCCAGTCGACGCGCCACTTCGGTGCGGATCTCGGTGACCGTTCGGCCTGCTACGCGCACTTTACCGATGTACGGATAGAAAATAGTGCCATCCGCCTGCACCCAGTTACCGGTGTCGCTGGCGCTACGGTACTGACCGGCTGGTGTGGTCAACTCTGGGTGATCCCAGACGGTGACGTTCAGCACGTCACCCACACCGATGCGGTATTCGTAACTCTGAATTTCATTTTGCAGCATCGGGTTAGCCTGCGCGACTAACGGCTTCGGACGCATCTGTTCAACCAGACGCGGCGTCAGCGGGAAGACGTTGACATATTTGTCGATGTCATAGTTGCTATCCTGTTGCTCTATGACATCTTTTCCACTGGTGGAAAGGTGAGAACCCGGCTCAATGGTACATCCGGAGAGAAAAGTCGCGGATACCAGTAAAGGTATCAATTTAATTTTCATTATCATCTGATTCTTCGCTATCAGTTATTGATTGATAGAGGCGAAATCGCCCGCTGTGTAGCGTCTTACAAAAATGGAATATGACAGGTTAAACACTGAAACTGTGGGTCATTATTATGCGCTCCCTTGGTTTTATGTTGTCACCGAGTCTAAAGACGACATCAATTAAAATGGTTTATACAGACTCAATCAGTGCAGCTGTCAAATAACGACACACTCAGCACCCGCAGTTTTCAACCGGGGAAATAACGCCCTCCCCGGCTTCGCTGTCTATCAATAGGCGCCATCGCGTTTCAGCACTACGCCAACCGTCTTAAACAGAATCGCAATGTCATTCCACAGCGACCAGTTCTTGACATACCACGAGTCAAAATAGACACGGGTTTCATAGTCAACGTCGTTACGACCGCTAACCTGCCACAATCCCGTCATGCCTGGTTTCGCCATCAGGTAATAATCGACATCACCGGCATAACGGCAGAGTTCATCTTCAATAACCGGGCGCGGCCCCACCAGGCTCATATCGCCACGTACTACGTTCCACAGCTGCGGCAGCTCATCCAGACTGGTTTTACGGATGAAATGACCGACTTTGGTAATGCGCGGATCGTTCTTCAGTTTGAAATCTTTATCCCACTCGGCGCGGGCAACAGGATCGGTACGCAGTACCTCTTCCAGCACCTCTTTCGAGTTGATCACCATAGAGCGGAATTTCAGGCATTTGAACTTACGTCCGCCCAGCCCCACACGTTCATGACCGTAAATCGGAGGTCCGCCATCGCGGCCAACCATAAAGCCGAGCACCAGCAACGCCGGTGACAGCGCCAGAATAATGCTCAGCGCGCCGACGATATCGAATGCACGCTTCAGGAAACGTGAAGTGCGCTTCGCCAGGTTGTTATTTACACGCAGAATCATCACTTCATGGCTGAAGATGTAAGCCATATCGGTGCCGTACAGCGGTACACCACGCAGCGTTGGGATCACCGAAACAGAACGGCAATTGTGCATTGCCAGCGTTTTCAGCCAGTGATCGCGGTGCTGGCTCTGTTCGAACTCCACCGCCACGATGAATTGGGTTTCGCTGTTGGTCAGTTGCCACAGCTCTTGTTCGTTGTGTAGCACAGGTACGCCAGAGATGCTGGCCTGCGGGCTGCTCTTATCAACATCGAAGAAGGCGATTACATCAAAGCCCATCACCTCTTCACTCTGCAGCGCCTGCCAGGCTTCCTGTGCGTTGCGGCTGCTGCCGATAATGATGGTTTGCTTCTTCCACATGCCGTAATGATTCAGCACACGTTTAGAGATGGCGCGCGCTAATGGAATCAGAATCAACGCCAGAACCCAGGTCGCTACCCAGACAAAGCGCGACATTTGCCATTGTGAAAGTGCCGAAATTGACAAATCAATGACAGAGAAAATAAGAATGGTACGAAAGATCTCTTTGAGCTCGAACCAGAATGGTTTGCGGTAAGTATAATGTCGCAGACGAACCCAGAACCAGCCTACGCAAATAACCGATAACGCAATGTGCGTAGCGATTTTCAAATGCAGGTATTTTTCAGATATATCTGCCAGTGGAGAATGGGTGAACGAATTAATCATCGCCATCGCAATAAATAATGCTGCGTTGAAACAAATTAAATCCGAGCACGCCAGTAAAATTTTGGTCAGAAGACTTTTATAAGTAATTTCGTTATCGCGCATATTTAACTCTTTTATATTATTTCTTTAATCCCTGATGCCTCAACGCTGTTTAATAAACGAGCGAAACTTTCACTGCATTTGTTGAGGCAATCTGCGGTAAATTCTCTGAGGCCAAATCAATTCTCACAATAGTAAGCAAGAGAATTGTGATTAATACCAACAGATTAGTCCGACTTCCCTTACCACAGTGGCAGACCGTTAAACCAAGAGAAAGGCGCTTCAGGCACGCTACCGCCCTTGGCTGTCGCTGCCAATACCGCTTTCATCATCCTAATTACAACTTGTTGTATGCGGCATTTTTGCGCTAATTACTGGCCGTGGTCCGCGTGCGATCACAATTCGCAACATTAAGAGGCTATGGAGCACGCTATTAACAACATTGGCGCAGACATTTACTAACACGTTGCTATACTAGTTATTACTGGCTTGTTTACAAGTAGGCCCCGTCTTCCCTGCACTACTTTAGGAAAAAGACTACCAGCCATAAGTATTGATGCCACCCCTTTCAGGCCTTTCCTCTGCAAAATTCAGATTAATTCGATACTCAACGACGCAATACACTGCATTAAAAATGTACGCACTTGTCTGCTTTAAAAAAATAATAGCCGCCGTTATTCAGGTGCAATTTTTATCCATACTTTCATCTTATCTGTGGAAATCGGCAATCAGGTTTATTCTTCTTGCCTGGACATAGCCCGGATTGACCGGGTCAACGGCTATTTGTACGCTTTACGCCAATTCACTATCATCAGATTTAGCTCAATTCGAAGACATTAAGGTGATTAACACATGTTGGAGTGGATCATTGATCCGTCGCTCTGGGCCGGATTAGTAACGCTAATCGTTCTCGAGCTGGTGTTGGGCATTGATAACCTGGTTTTCATTGCCATCCTGGTAGAAAAGTTGCCGTCGAAAGAACGCGACCGCGCGCGCGTGATCGGCCTGCTACTCGCGCTGGTGTCGCGTTTAGCGCTGCTCGCCTCACTTTCCTGGCTGGTTACGCTGACAAAACCACTGTTTACTCTGCTGAATCATGGGTTCAGCGCCCGCGATCTCCTGCTGCTGTGCGGCGGTTTCTTTCTTCTTTATAAGGCCACCACCGAGTTAAACAGCCGTCTGGAAGGGGCTGACGAGGAAACTGGTCAAAATAAGAACGGTGCTAAATTCTGGCCAGTGGTGGCGCAAATAGTGGTGCTGGACGCCATCTTCTCGCTGGACTCGGTCATTACCGCCGTTGGCATGGTCAATGAGCTGCCGGTGATGATGGCGGCGGTCACGGTGGCAATACTCCTGATGCTGCTGGCGAGTAAGCCGCTGACGCGGTTCGTCAACGGCCATCCCACCATCGTGATTCTTTGTCTGAGTTTCCTTCTGATGATCGGCTTCAGTCTGGTGGCCGAAGGGTTAGGCTTTATTATCCCGAAAGGTTATCTCTACGCGGCGATTGGTTTCTCCATTGTCATCGAGATACTCAACCAGTTAGCGATGTTTAATCGCCGCCGCTTCCTCTCCGCCGGCCGTCCGCTGCGCCAGCGCACCTCGGAAGCAGTGTTACGTATTCTGCGCGGCGAAGCGCAACGTGCGGAACTTGACGCCGATACCGCTTCACTGGTGGCCGACGGCGAGGAAGGTGCACTCTTCAATCGCCAGGAACGCCGCATGATTGCGCGCGTGTTGGGGCTTGGACAGCGTCAGATTAATAGCATCATGACCTCGCGCCACGACGTTGAGCATATCGACCTCAGCGAAGATCCAGCGGAGATTATGGCGAAGCTCGATCGTAATCAGCACACGCGCATTCTGGTGACCGAACAGGGCCGCGACCCGCTCGGCGTGGTGCACGTGATTGATTTACTGCATCAATCGTTGCACAGCAAATCACTGGATTTACGCTCGCTGATTCGCCAGCCGCTGATCTTCCCTGAGCGTGTCACCTTATTGCAGGCGCTGGAGCAGTTCCGCAATGCGCGCACCCACTTCGCCTTTGTGGTGGATGAGTTTGGTTCGGTGGAGGGCGTGGTTACGCTGAGCGACCTAATGGAAACCATCGCCGGCAATCTGCCGATTGAAGGGGAGAAAGTTGATGCACGCTATGATATTCAGGCGCTGCCCGACGGCGGCTGGGTGGCAAACGGTCATATGCCATTGGAGGATTTAGCCGTCTACGTGCAGTTGCCACTCGATGAAAAACGCAATTATCACACGCTGGCGGGATTGCTGATGGATAGCCTGCAACATGTGCCGCAGGAAGGCGAAGAGTTGCAGATCGGCGATTATCTGTTGCGCACGTTGCAGGTTGAAAACCATCGCGTGCAGAAGGTGGAGATAGTGCCGATCGCAACGTAATCAGCCAGGTCGCCATAAATGGCGACCCTACGTTAAGGCTTCGCAGGTTGCTGGCGGTCCAGCCACTGATTCAGGCGCGACTTCGCTTCACTTTGCAGCTGTTGACGTACCACGTCATCCACCGGCAAGGAGTACTGCAAATTATTCCAGCCGCCGTACATGCGCAGCGGAATAGTTTGCTGGTTCAGTAAAGCAGCTAATTTGTCGTCGCCCTGCCAGCCGCGCAGCATCATATTAATGGTGACGTCGAGCTGCTGTTTGACCATATCCACATTGCCTTTGGTCTGCACCGCCAGACGACTGTTGCCGCCCTGCAGATCCGGTAAGCTGAAGATGCCCTGTTTAAGCGTGACGCGTCCACTCAACTGCTGAATACCCTGATCGTCGGGCTGATCGTTGGTGACACGATTACTTACGCGCGCCACCGCACGTCGCACCATCTGTTGCAGATTCAGCTGCGAAAGCTGCAAATTAGTCGCTTCCAGATCCGCACTACCCTGCCAGTTGCGTTTTGCCTCTTCAATGCTTAATCCCGCTCCGCTGATATCACCTTTCAGCGAAACGGTACCTTGCAGCGTCTCTGGCAGTTTTAAAGCCTTCAGCAATGGCGCTATGGCGATGTTATTCAGCTCAGGCTGAAACGCCACTTGCGTCACCGGTTTGCGGATATCTACCGAGCCGGGCACCGAGAAATGCCCTTCACCGAATTTGCCTTGCAGCTTACTCAACGTCATCAGACCCTGCTGATTACTGCCGTCGAGCTGCAAATTGGTCAGCGTCAGGCCGCGCCACACGCTGCTATCGGCGGTGAGGTTGAGGGTCAAATCCAGCTGATTCAGCGGCGAATCGCTGTTGTCACGCATCCGCGGCTCCGCAATCACTGGCGTGCTCACCACGTTGGCACGCTGCGGCGCGCTGCTATCCGTCACCGGTGCATTCGCCATCAACGCGTCGATGTTTAAACTGGTGGCATGCAGCGCCAGATTAAGCTGCTGCGGCAACGCCAGACGTCCCTCGGCGCTGCCATCCAGTGCGCTGTCATTGGCGGTGAGCTGCATCTTCTGTAAGGAGAAATGCTGGTTGTCGCCGTTCCATTCGCCCTGACCGCTCAAGGTGCCTTTGATCCCCTGCGTCGGCAGATTGGCGCCGTCAATGGTGTAATTCATCTCATCCAGCTGTCCGACTAAACGATGCGGATACTGCGCCACATTCATTTGCCCTTTGAGATTGACGCTGACATTGCGCTGATTACGCGAAATTCGGGTAGACAGATTGATGCTGGCCTGTTTGCTGGCATCCTGATCGAGGTTGAGATTGAGGTCGCGGAAATTGTATTCATCGCCGCCTGGCTGCTGCCAAATCAACAAACTATCGGCAAGACGCAATTTGCCAATGTTGAATGACCAGCCGTTATTGCTGCTGCTCACCGGTTCGGCATCTCCCGGTCCAACTGGCGCACCGGTCGGTTTTTGCGCGGCGCTGTCTGGCGTCACGCGGATGATGGCGTTTTTCAGCATCACCTGGCTGACGCTCAATTGATGCGACAATAACGGCCAGAGATTGACATCCAGTCGCATATTATCGGCGGTGACCATTGGCTGCGTGGCGCCCGGCGCGGTCAGACTCATGCGCCCAGCGAGTATGCTGAGCTGCGGCCAGACGTGCCAGCGCAGATCGCCGCCTACCTGAAGCTGATAACCACTGCGCTGCTCTACCTGCTGTACCATATAGGTACGAAAGTCGTTGGGATTGACCAGCAACACCAATGCTGTCATGCCCGCTACGACCACCACTAACAGGATGGCCAGCGTTGTTATCACTCTTCTCATCAATTCCTCATTGCCATCATACTTCAAGTTGCCGCAGCGTTGGCTGCGCTCGCTCACCCCGGTCACTTACTGATGTAAGCTCCCGGGGATTTACTCGCTTGCCGCCTTGCTGCAACTCGAATTATTTTGGCAAGCATTAGTTTTAGTCAGTCTTTATCTATACGGCTGGCATCCGCGCCCTGCTGACCACGATATTTGGCATCTTCGCGACGGTTATACGGTCGCGCAGCGGGGCCCGACAGCGGCTCAAAGCTTAATGCACCAATTAACATGCCGGGACGCAGTGCCAGCGGCAGTTTACCTGAGTTATAGAACTCCAGCACGATGCGGCCTTGCCAGCCCGGATCGATACGGTGCGCCGTGACATGCACCATCAAACCCAGGCGCGCCAGCGAAGAGCGTCCATCCAGCCAGCCGACCAGATCGTCGGGAATGGTGACCGATTCCAGCGTTACCGCCAGTGCCAGTTCGCCAGGATGCAGGAAAAAGGCTTCGCCTTCTGGCAGCACAATCTCATCGCTCATGACGCGGTCCAGCGCGGCACTGACTTCGTGCTTAGGACCACTCAAATCAATAAATGCCGCCGTGTGGCCGCTAAAAGTGCGGAACTGGTTGCCGAGGCGCACATCCACCGTGGCGCCATTAATGCGTTCCACCGGCGGGCGCGGCTCAATCGCCAACTTTCCGCTGTCCAGCCAGGCTTCAATATCGCGATCGCATAATCTCATCGCAGGTACTCCGTGAATTAAGTGTAGCGAATGGCTACGACAGCGCGTCACGCCGAGGCGGACGCCATGTCGTTAAAGATACTGATTAATCTTGGCCTTGAGGATATCAATCGCGATACGGTTCTTTCCGCCGCGCGGCACAATGATGTCAGCGTACTGCTTGGAAGGTTCAATAAATTGCAGGAACATCGGACGCACGGTCTTCTGATACTGGCTCATCACCGAATCCATTGAGCGGCCGCGCTCATTCACATCGCGCTTCATACGACGCATTAAACAGATGTCCAGCGGCGTATCGACGAAGATGGAGAAATTCATCTCCTGGCGCAGGCGCGCATCGGTTAACAGCAAGATGCCTTCAAGGATGATGACTTTCTTCGATTTGAGATGAATGCAATCGCTGGTGCGGGTGTGCTCAACGTAGCTGTAAACCGGCAACTCAATTTCCTGACCGGCTTTCAGCGCGCGCAGATGCTGCAACAACAGATCATGATCCATCGCACTCGGATGGTCATAGTTGGTTTTCACCCTCTCTTCCATGGTGAGGTGGCTCTGATCTTTATAGTAGGCATCTTCGGGGATCACACCGATATGCTCGTCACCGACCTGGTCACGGATTTCACGATAGAGCGTGCTGGCGATAAGACTTTTTCCGGATGCGGATGCACCTGCGATGCCAACGATCACGCACTGATGAGACTTGTCAGTCATACTTTTTTAAGACCTGATAACTGGAGCCTGCCTAAGCCGAAGCTGCAACGGGCCGAATGAGAGGGTTAGTTGGCGGCAATTATAGGTATTTCACCGGTTTGATGCCAGAGAAATGGGCCAACGGCTTTTCAGAATATCCCCTTTTGCAGCCAGACGCTTAATCGATACACTGTTCCTCTGCCAACACTGTAGCGGGCGTTGGCACTCCGAATGTAGCCGCAAGGAAAAGTATGAGCTGGAAAACCCTGACCTATTTTGGCGACAGCATGTTGCTGATCCCGACTGCGGTAATCATCGCGCTGGTATTGCCCTGGAAAAGCGACAACCGCCAAACCGTGTGGTATTGGGTGCTGGCGTTTGGTCTGGCGGGCCTGGTGGTGAGCGTCTCGAAAATACTGTTTCTCGGCTTTGGCATTGGTAGCGCCAGATTTAACTTCACCGGCTTCAGTGGGCACAGCGCGATGTCCGCCACGCTCTGGCCGGTAATGATGTGGCTGATCTCCGGTCGCTGGTCGCCGCGCTGGCGCCTGTTTACCATTGGTATCGGCTATCTGATTCCGTTGATGGTCGGCCTTTCACGTTTGGTAATCCACGCGCACTCAAAAAGCGAAGTACTTGCGGGCCTGATGCTCGGTTTCACGCTCAGCACCGCATTTCTGCTGACGCAGCGCCGGACTTCGCTGAAGGGCTTTAGTCTGCCGCAGATCGGCGTCGCGCTACTGGTGCCGCTGCTGCTACTGGGCCACGGTCGCGTCGCCACCACACAACAATTCCTCGAGCGCTTCTCTGCCAATCTTGCCGGCTTAGAAAAGCCTTATACCCGCGCCGATCTTTTTCGCTAACAGCGGTTGGCCCTTTGCGTGCAAAGGGCCAATCAATTCAGTGAATAACGACTTAAATGCAATTCCCGGCCGAAATCTCAAACAGATGTGCTAGCATGCGAAATAGTGATTGATTGGCGCATTTTCCATCGTGAATCAGGTGCGCGCAGCTGGATTCTTGCATGACCCTCGAAATATTGACTTCACGAGAAAGACCACAACGAATTTGGCTCAATGCCTTGCTCATTGGCGGGCTCACTTTTCTACTGACGCTATTTTGTCTGGAACTGATCGTTGTCAGCGGACGTATTTCACCGCTTTGGTACTCCACCGCGCTGATGACGGTGATCGTGTTTCGTGCCCACTCAAAACACGTTCCATTGCTGCTGCTTGCTTGCGTGATGGGTACCGCGCTGGCCAATCTGATCATTATTGGTCCCGCGCTCAGCAACATTAAATTTGCCATCTTAAATATGGTGCAGGCGGTTCTGGGCGGCTTGATGCTGCGCGCCCTGCTCGATCGCCGCGCCCCGCTTAATTCATTACTCGACTGGGTACGCTTTGCCTTGTGCGCCGGTCTGATTGCGCCGCTGCTCGGCGGCGTGGTGGCGTTGTGGATGCTGCATGTCGGTAGCAGCGCGTCACTGCCCTTCTTCTCAACCTGGGTGATTTCTGAAGTGATCGGCGTGCTGGCATTTGGTCCGGTGTTATTGCTGTGGCCGAACAAACCGCTGCGCCAGATTTTAACGCCAGGTCGTCAGCTTGAAACCTGCCTGACGCTGCTTGGCACGCTGCTCGCCAGCTATTTATCGCTGCGTTTTCTGCCGTGGCCCTTCACCTTTATTGTGGTGATCCTGTTCTGGTGTGCGGTGCGGCTGCCAAAATTTGAAGCCTTTCTGCTGTTCTTCCTGAACGCCAGTTTTATCTCGATTCTGCTCGCCTTTAATTTGGTCAACCTGGCGCAAAACGGCATGCTGCTCGGCCAGGTCAGCACCTGGCTGCCGTTCCTGTTAGTGCTGCTGCCAAGCCACGTGATGGCGCTAGTAATGGATGCCTTCCAGCGCGAAAAACATCACATCAGCGAGAGCGAAACCCGCTTCCGTAACGCCATGGAATATTCTGCGATCGGTATGGCGCTGGTTGCGCCGAATGGGGGCTGGCAGCAGGTCAATCAGTCGCTGTGCCAGACGCTGGGCTTCCCGGCCGATGAACTGAAAAAGCTCACTTTTCAGCAAATTACCCATCCCGACGATCTCAACAGCGATTTGCACCAACTCGAACGATTGGTGGCGGGTGAAATCATGACCTACACCCTGGAGAAGCGCTATTTCCGCAAGGATGGCGAGATCGTTTGGGCGCGCCTGACGGTGTCGATGGTGCGCGACGCCGCGCAGCAGCCGCACTACTTCATCGCGCAGATTATCGATATCTCCGAGCTAAAGCAGAGCGAGCAGGTCAATCGCCGCCTGATGGAACGCATCACGCTGGCCAACGAAGCTGGCGGTATCGGCGTGTGGGAGTGGAATCTGCTGACCGGTGAAATGCTGTGGGACAAGCGCATGTACGAGCTGTTTGGCTTAGGTCCGCATCAAACGCCCACCTACGATCTGTGGGTGCATTTGCTTGATCCCGCCGAGCGGGAAACCGCCGCGCTGGTGGTGCAGCAAGCCATCGAACGTCGCAGCGCTTTCCAGCTGGAATACCGCATCAATTTGCCGGAAGGCCCGCGCTATGTGCGTTCTGAGGCCAACCGCATCCTCAGTCAGGATGGACAGATTGAACGTATGCTCGGCATCTGTCAGGACATCACGCCGCTGCGCGCGCTGAATGAAGCGCTGTTCCAGGAAAAAGAGCGCATGGCGATCACCCTCGACTCCATCGGCGAAGCGGTGATCAGTACCGATGATGAAATGCGCGTTACCTTTATGAATCCGGTGGCCGAAACGCTGAGCGGCTGGCCGCAGGAAAAAGCGGCAGGCGTGCCGATTACCGAGCTCCTCAACATTACGCGCGGCACAAGCGGGCCGCGTGTAGACAACCTGTTGCTGTGCCAGCTGCCGGGCGAAAAAATTTCCCCCGATCTCGATGAAGAGCTGGTGCTGCACACGCCAGACGGCACGCGCGTCGAGATTCATTACAGCATCACGCCGCTGAAAACCCTGACCGGCGCCAGCATCGGCGCGGTAATGGTTATTCAGGATGTCAGTGAATCGCGCAAGGTGATGAAGCGCCTGAGCTACAGTGCCTCACATGACATGCTGACACGCCTGCCCAATCGTCACAGCTTCGAACAGCGCTTAAAACAGTTGGTGAACGATGCGGCGGCCAATGACAGCCATCACGTATTGGTGTTTATCGATCTGGATAAATTCAAAGCGGTGAACGATACCGCTGGCCACGCCGCCGGTGATGCGCTGCTGCGCGAACTGGCAGAGCTGATGCCGCATCATCTGCGCAGCAGCGATATGCTGGCGCGTTTGGGCGGCGATGAGTTTGGCGTATTGCTGCCGAATTGCGAAGTGGATCAGGTGCGCGACGTGGTGCAGCGCATCGTCAGCGCCGTGAGCGAATACCGTTTTATCTGGCAGGATCAGCCTTATCACGTGGGCGCGAGTGCCGGCATCACGCAAATTGATCAACGCAACTGTATCAGTAATGTGGTGATGTCCCAGGCTGATGTCGCCTGTTACAGCGCGAAACACGCGGGCCGTGGTCAGTATCACGTTTATCAGGAAGTGCAGATGTAATCTGCCACGTCTGCCCATTGCCAGCCCGCGCTGGCTGCGCTAAAGTCGCCCCCTTTTTTCCGGCATGGGGGATAAATATGTTTATCGGATTCGATTACGGCACAGCAAACTGCTCAATTGCTATCAGCGATAATGGCACGCCGCGCCTGCTGACACTGGAGAATGGTCAGCGCCTGCTTCCCTCCATGATTTGTGCACCAACGCGTGAAGCGATCAGCGAATGGCTGCATCGCCATCATCAGATTCCCACGCCCGACAGCGAAGGCACCGCCTTATTGCAGCGTGCGCTGCGTTATAACCGTGAAGAAGACATCGACGTCACGCCAGGCAGCGTGCAGTTCGGGTTGACTGCGCTGCAGCAATACATGGTCGATCCTGAAGACGTGTGGTTCGTGAAATCACCGAAGTCCTTCCTCGGCGCGAACGGCCTGAAACCGCAGCAGATCGCTTTCTTTGAAGATCTGGTGTGCGCCATGATGCTGCACATTCGTCAGCAAGGTGAAACCCAGCTCGATCGCCCGATTGAGCAAGCGGTAATTGGTCGCCCGATTAACTTCCAGGGTTTAGGCGGCGAAGAGGCTAACCAGCAGGCGCAAGGTATTTTGCTGCGTGCGGCACAGCGCGCCGGTTTCCGTGATGTCGAGTTCCAGTTTGAGCCGGTGGCGGCGGGCCTGGATTTCGAAGCCACATTGCAGAAAGAGACGCGCGTATTGGTAGTGGATATCGGCGGCGGCACCACCGACTGCTCGATGCTGCTAATGGGCCCAGAATGGCGTCACAAAACCGATCGCCGTGAAAGTTTGCTCGGCCACAGCGGATGTCGCGTGGGCGGAAACGATCTCGATATTATGCTGGCGTTCAAAACCCTGATGCCGCTGCTGGGCCTCGGTGGCAATACGCAGAAAGGCACCGCGCTGCCCGCGCTGCCGTGGTGGAATGCGGTCGCAATCAACGATGTTCCGGCGCAAAGCGACTTCTATTCTGCAGCCAGCGGCAAACTACTGCGCGATTTGATTCGCGATGCCGAACACGGTGACAAAGTATCGCACCTGCTGAAAGTGTGGCAGCAGAAGCTGAGTTATCGTCTGGTGCGTGCGGCGGAGGAGAGCAAGATTGCGCTGTCGGAGATGAAAGAGACCGACGCCTCGCTGGCGTTTATCGCCGCCCAATTGCAGGCGCAGATCAGCGCAGCGCAGCTGGAAGAAGCGATTAACCAACCGCTGGAACGGATTCTGGAGCAAGTGCATCTGGCGCTCGCCACCTGCGAAACCAAGCCAGAAGTGATTTATCTCACCGGCGGTAGCGCACGTTCTCCGGTGCTGCGCGCCGCACTGCAACAAGCGCTGCCCGAAACGCCAATTGCCAGCGGCGATGACTTCGCCTCGGTGACCGCCGGCCTCGCCCGCTGGGCCGAAGTGATGTTCAGTTAGTTCCCTCTCCCGCTTGCGGGAGAGGGAAAAGCCAAAGATTCTGCCAGATTAGAAATTCACGTTCGCACTGATCCCGCCTACAAACGCATCTTTCACTTCACTCACCGCACCCGGCGCAACCACATATTGCAGGTTCGGACGCAGCTGCAGCCATTTGGTCAGCTGAGCGTTGTAGTAGATTTCATAGTTGTACTCTGAGCCATCCTGAATTGGCAGATAGGTTGGGCTGTTGAAGTCCGTCTCGCCGTTAGCGTTGTTCTGCTCACGCAGTGAACGCGTGTAAGCGCTATTCACGTGAATACGCGCTGCACCGACACCAATCTCATCCTGCGGACGCGCATCGAACGGCCCTTTCCAGGTGAAGCTCACCGACTGATAGTTATCGGTTTTCGAGGTTTTGTGGTCGTTCATCACCGCTTGTACGGTAACGCCCAAGCCACGGCTGGCATCGCCGCCTTGTGCCGTCAACTGCTGTTGCAACAGCACGTAGCCGCCGTAAGCATGATCCTGGCTTTGATAGGCGCCATCGCGCCAGCTGCCGTAGTTGTCGCCGTTAGCCGATGAGTAGTAATAACCGATGCGGTAATTACCCTGCAGCTTGTCTGCGCCCAAGGTCGGTTTCCAGCCCAACTCTACCGGCACCATATTGCCTTCGGAGTTACTGGTATCCAGGCGGAAGCCGTCACCGCGATCGTAGTTGGCACTGTTCTGGTTATAGAAACCGACCTGGAAGAACACCTCAGGCGTGATATTCACCTTCACACGGCCGCCCCATTGGGAAACGGGCCAGTTGAACCAGCGATCGCCACGCCAGTTACCTGCCTGGCCGCTACCAAATGCCAGGTTTTGGAACTTACTGTCAAAGTTATCGAAATCTTCACCCACGGTCACACGACCCGCTTTCAGGTTCACGGTGTTATCGAACAAACCCTGGCTCAACCAGAACTGGGTTAAGCGCCAGGTTTGGCCGCGTCCGTACACTTCCTGAGGTGATGACAACATGCCAGTACGAGAATCGGCAACCTGATCGGCGATGTTCTGACCATTACGATCGGTAATCGTCACCTGGAATTGGGCATCCTGCCAGTTGAGCAGTTTTTCCAGGTCGAAGTTTGCGCCAAACGCCCACTGATCGCTATAGCGCATGGTGGTGTTGGTATCAGCACCGCCCGCCAGGTTAGAGCCGGTTTCCATGGTGTAGTTAACGTCGAATTTAATGCCGTCGTTTTCCAGCTGCGTTCGGTAACCGCCCCAATCACCAAACATATATGGAGAGTCGTAACTGAAAGCATCAGCGGCCAGCGCAGATGCACTCAGCATCGCAAACATCAGGGTTCCCGCTGCCAGGCGGGGTAAATGCTGCACTGCTTCTTTTCTGTTCATGATGGTTATTCTTATATGAAGTTACTGGAATGGATCGAACAGAGGATAGTGCTGAGGATTTGTCAGTTTTTGCAAATATGTGCGCAGTTAACCTGAGGTTGATAGTGCGTTAGCGCAATTGTGACGCCTGTCTATGATTGAAAATCTTTTGGCGAAAATGGCATTTTTTGTGAGGCAGAGCAGGAAAATGGCGGGACGCCGCAGCGTCCCTGAAAACATTACAGTTTGCTGGCGCTCGCCAGCTCTTCGATCTCTTGCTTGCTGAGTTCCAGCTGAGTAGCTTTCACCAGCTCATCCAGCTGCTCCAGTGAAGTGGCACTGACAATGGGCGCGGTGATGCTTGGGCGCGCAATCTGCCACGCCAGCGCAACCTGCGTCGCCGACACATCGTGCGAGGCGGCGACATCTTCTAATGCTTCAACAATGCGCTTGCCGCGTTCATTCAGATATTTATCTACGATGCCCTGCCCGCGCTTACTTTTGCTGGCATCTTCCGGCTTTTTGTATTTGCCGCTGAGGAAGCCGCTGGCCAGTGAATAGTAGTTGATCACGCCGAGGCCATTTTTCACCGCGACCTGCTCCAGACCGCTTTCGTACTCCTGACGATCGTAGAGATTGTATTCCGGCTGCAGCGTTTCATAGCGCGCCAGGCCGTGCTGCTTGCTCACATCCAGCGCTTCCTGCAGACGTTTCGCGTTGTAGTTTGACGCGCCAATCGCACGCACTTTGCCCTCTTTGATCAGTGAATCGAAGGCTTTCAGCGTGTCCAGCAGCGGCGTGGTTTCATCATCGCGATGCGCCTGATAGAGATCGATAACGTCGGTTTGCAGGCGGCGCAGTGAATCTTCCACCGCCTGACGAATGTAAGCCGGTTTAAGACCGGTTTTCTCTGGCGACAGCTCCATGCCGACTTTAGTAGCCAGCACGATGCTGTCGCGCTTGCCGCTTTTCTTCAGCCACTTACCGATGATGGTTTCCGATTCGCCCCCTTCGTTACCCGGCGCCCAGCGCGAATAAACGTCGGCGGTATCGATGAAGAACAAGCCCTTCTCCACCAGCGCATCAAGCAGTGAAAACGATGTTTTCTCATCCACCGTCCAGCCAAACACGTTGCCGCCAAAGGTGAGACGGGGAACGTCGATACCGCTGTCGCCAAGCTGGCGGAGTTTCTGTTGACTCATTTTGTTCTCCTTATTCAAACGAGACAGGTCTGCTATTGAGCTTAGCAAAGGAATTCGTCGCGCTTATGCCTATTGCTGGCAGAATATTTACAGAATATGAATACTTACCTTCGCCAGGGCGATATCCTTATTTCCTTCAATTTTTGCCCGATCCGGGCGACTACAATCATTCGTTTGCGTAGTGGCATTTTTATTACGCACCTTGGGAATACGAAACCGCTGGAGAGCACACACCTTGATGAACCGTCGACTCAAAACAAGCTTGCTGGCCGTAGCCGTGATTGCCGTATTGGCTGGCGGATATTACTGGTGGCAACATCCAGCGGAACCGAATAAACAGACGCAGGCTGAAGGTCAGCAGCAGCGTGGACGCGGCGCAAGCGGCAAACGCCCCTTAGCGCCAGTGCAAGCCGCCGCTGCCACAACCAGTAGCGTGCCGTATTTCCTTAGCGGCCTCGGCACCGTCACCGCCGCCAACACCGTCACCGTGCGCAGTCGCGTTGATGGGCAATTGATGGCGCTGCACTTCCAGGAAGGACAACAAGTGGCCGCCGGCGCTTTGCTGGCGGAAATCGATCCGCGTCCTTATCAGGTGGCGTTAACCCAGGCGCAGGGCCAATTGGCAAAAGACCAGGCCACACTCGCCAATGCGCGCCGCGATCTCAGCCGCTATGAGAAACTGGCAAAAACCTCGCTGGTGTCGCAGCAGGAACTTGATACGCAACGTTCGCTGGTGAGCGAGACGCTAGGCACCATTAAGGCCGATGAAGGCAACGTCGCCAGCGCCCAGCTCAATCTGACTTACAGCCGCATTACCGCGCCAATTGGTGGACGCGTCGGCTTGAAGCAGGTTGATGTCGGCAATTACATCACGTCCGGCGACACCACCGGTTTAGTGGTGATCACCGAAACGCATCCAATTGACGTGGTGTTCAGCGTCGCCGAGAACAACATCAGCCAAATCCTCAAGGCGCAGAAAAGCGGACAGCCGCTGATCGTCGAAGCCTGGGATCGCAGCAATAAAACGCTGCTAACCAGCGGCACGCTGTTGAGTCTCGACAACCAGATTGATGCCACCACTGGCACCATCAAGCTCAAAGCGCGCTTCAGTAACGAAGATGACACGCTGTTCCCGAATCAGTTTGTCAACGCGCGTCTGAAAGTCGATACCTTGCAGGATGCGGTGGTGATCCCGACCGCCGCGCTGCAGATGAGCAACGACGGCCACTTTGTCTGGGTGGTTAACAGCGACAACAAAGTGAGCAAGAAACGCGTCACCGCTGGTTTGCAGGACAGCCAGAAAGTAGTGATCAGCGCGGGCCTTGAAGCAGGCGATCGCGTGGTGACCGACGGGCTGGATCGTCTGACGGAAGGCGCCACCGTTGAAGTGGTGGCACCGCAAAGTGCCGCGACACACAGCACGCGCGCTGCGCAGCCCGCACGCGGAGAGCGTCAATAATGCAGGTGATGCCTCCTGACAGCAGCGGTGGACCTTCGCGCCTGTTTATTCTGCGCCCGGTCGCCACCACGCTGCTGATGATCGCCATTCTGTTAGCTGGCGTGCTCGGCTACCGTTTTCTGCCGGTTTCCGCTCTGCCTGAAGTCGATTATCCAACCATTCAGGTAGTTACGCTCTATCCCGGCGCCAGTCCTGATGTGGTGACTTCATCCATTACCGCGCCGCTGGAACGCCAGTTCGGCCAGATGTCCGGCCTGAAGCAGATGTCGTCGCAGAGTTCGGGCGGCGCTTCCGTGGTGACATTGCAGTTTCAGCTGACGCTGTCACTGGATGTTGCCGAGCAGGAAGTGCAGGCGGCGATCAACTCCGCCACCAACCTGCTGCCTAACGATCTGCCGAATCCGCCGGTGTACAGCAAAGTGAATCCGGCCGATCCGCCAATCATGACGCTCGCCGTTACCACCACCAGCATGCCGCTCACGCAGGTGCAGGACATGGTGGAAACGCGCGTGGCGCAGAAGATTTCCCAGGTTTCGGGCGTGGGTTTGGTGACGCTGTCAGGCGGGCAACGCCCTGCGGTGCGCGTGAAGATGAATACCCAGGCGCTGGCCGCGCTGGGCCTGACCAGCGAATCGGTGCGTACCGCCATTACCAACGCTAACGTCAACTCGGCGAAAGGCAGCCTCGACGGCCCAACGCGCTCGATTACGCTGTCGGCCAACGACCAGATGACCTCGGCGGAAGATTATCGCAAGCTGATCATCAGCTATAACAACGGCGCGCCGGTGCGACTGGGCGATGTCGCCACCATTGAACAAGGTGCCGAGAACAGCTGGCTCGGCGCCTGGGCAAACCGTCAGCAGGCTATTGTGCTCAACGTGCAGCGCCAGCCCGGCGCCAACATCATCGCCACCGCCGATAATATTCGCGCCATGTTGCCTGGATTAACCGCCACGCTGCCGAAATCGGTGGATGTGAAACTGCTAACTGACCGCACCACCAATATCCGCGCCTCGGTCAGCGATACCCAGCACGAACTGATGCTGGCGATGGGTTTGGTGGTGATGATCATCTACCTGTTCCTGCGTAACGTCCCGGCAACCATCATTCCCGCCGTCGCCGTGCCGCTGTCGCTGATCGGCACCTTTGCCGCAATGTATTTCCTCGGCTTCTCGGTCAACAATCTGACGCTGATGGCGCTGACCATCGCCACCGGCTTTGTGGTTGATGACGCCATCGTGGTGATCGAGAATATCTCGCGCTATATCGAAAAAGGCGAAAAGCCGCTGACGGCGGCGCTGAAAGGCGCGGGCGAGATTGGCTTCACCATTATCTCCCTCACCTTCTCGCTGATTGCGGTGCTGATTCCGCTGCTGTTTATGGGCGATGTGATTGGCCGCCTGTTTCGCGAATTCGCCGTGACGCTGGCGGTGGCGATTTTGATTTCCGCCGTGGTGTCGCTGACGCTGACGCCGATGATGTGCGCACGCATGTTAAGCGCCGAATCGCTGCGCAAGCAGAACCGCTTCTCGCGCGCCAGCGAAGCGATGTTTGACCGCGTTATTGCCAGCTACGGACGCGGCTTAACGCGCGTGCTGCTGCATCCGTGGATCACCTTGTCGGTGGCGCTCAGCACCTTGCTGATCACCGTGTTGCTATGGATCGTCATCCCCAAAGGCTTCTTCCCGCAGCAGGATAACAGCATTATTCAGGGTACCTTGCAGGCACCGCAGTCGGTTTCCTATGCCAACATGGCGGAGCGCACGCGCGATGTCGCGTCGATCATCATGAAAGATCCGGCGGTGCAGAGCATGACCTCGTTTGTCGGCGTCGATGGCACCAACGCCGCGCTCAACAGCGCTCGCCTGCAAATCAACCTCAAGCCGCTGAATGAACGTGACGATCGCATTCCGGCGGTGCAGCAGCGCCTGCAACAGGCGCTAGCCAAAGTGCCAGGCATTTCGCTGTGGCTGCAACCGGTGCAGGATTTGACCATTGATACCCAAGCCAGCCGCACGCCGTACCAGTTCACGCTGCAATCCGGCTCGCTCGAGTCGCTGAGTTTGTGGGTGCCGAAACTGCTGGAGCAGCTGAATACGCTACCACAGCTGCGTGACGTCAGCAGCGACTGGCAGGATCAAGGACTGGAAGCCTTTGTGCGCGTCGATCGTGACAGCGCCAGCCGGCTGGGCATCAGCATGGCCGATGTGGATAACGCGCTGTATAACGCCTTTGGTCAGCGGCTGATCTCCACCATTTACACCCAGGCCAACCAATATCGCGTGGTGCTGGAACAGAACAGCGATGCCACGCCGGGACTGGCGAGCCTCGACGGCATTCGCCTGACCAGCAGCGACGGCGGCAGCGTGCCGCTTAGCGCCATCGCACAAATTGAGGAGCGCCACGCCGCGCTCAGCATCAACCATCTCGATCAGTTCCCGTCGGCAACCTTCTCGTTTGATGTCGCCGACGGCTATTCGCTGGGCGATGCGGTGAAAGCGGTGAGCGCGGCGGAAGATCAGGTGGGCATGCCCGCCGAGATGATGACGCAGTTCCAGGGCAGCACGCTGGCCTTCGAAGCCGCGTTGTCCAGTACCGTGTGGCTGATTGTGGCGGCGGTGGTGGCGATGTATATCGTGCTCGGCGTGCTGTATGAGAGCTTTATCCATCCAATCACCATTCTCTCGACGCTGCCCACCGCCGGTGTGGGTGCGCTGCTGGCGCTGATGCTGAGCGGCAACGAGCTGGATATCATCGGCATCATCGGCATTATCTTGCTGATCGGTATCGTGAAGAAAAACGCCATCATGATGATCGACTTCGCGCTGGCTGCGGAGCGTGAACAAGGCATGCCGCCGCGCGAGGCGATTTATCAGGCATGCTTGCTGCGTTTCCGTCCGATTCTGATGACGACATTGGCGGCGCTGCTCGGTGCGCTGCCGCTGATGCTGAGCACCGGCGTCGGCGCAGAGCTGCGCCATCCGCTGGGGATCGCCATGGTCGGCGGCTTAGTGGTAAGTCAGGTGCTGACGCTGTTCACTACGCCGGTGATCTATCTGCTGTTTGATCGTCTGTCGCACGCTACGCGCCGTCGCTTTAAACGCTCGGAGGCGCAGTCGTGAAGTTCTTCGCGCTGTTTATCCATCGCCCGGTCGCCACCACGTTGCTGACGCTGGCGATTGCGCTGGCCGGCATTCTCGGCTTCCGTCTGCTGCCGGTGGCGCCGCTGCCGCAGCTCGATTTCCCGGTGATTTTGGTCTCGGCTTCGCTGCCCGGCGCATCGCCGGAAACCATGGCGGCCTCGGTGGCAACGCCGCTCGAGCGCTCGCTGGGGCGCATCGCCGGCGTCAGTGAAATGACCTCCACCAGCTCACTGGGCAGCACGCGCATCATTCTGGTGTTCGATTTTGATCGCGACATCAACGGTGCGGCGCGCGATGTCCAGGCGGCAATCAACGCGGCACAAAGCCTGCTGCCAACCGGTATGCCAAGCCGTCCCAGCTACCGCAAAGCCAATCCTTCCGATGCGCCGATCATGATTTTGACGCTGACCTCGGACATTTATAATCCCGGTCAGCTGTATGATTACGCCTCAACGCAGCTGGCGCAGAAGCTGTCACAAATTGAAGGCGTAGGCGATGTGACGGTCGGCGGCAGCTCGTTGCCTGCGGTGCGCGTCGAACTCAACCCGCAGGCGCTGTTCAATCAAGGCGTGTCGCTGGATGCGGTGCGCACCGCCATCAGCAACGCCAACCAACGCCGTCCGCAGGGCGCGATTGATGATGTGCAGCAGCGCTGGCAGTTACGCACCAACGGAGAATTGCAAACCGCCAGCGAATATCAGCCGCTGGTGGTGCATTACAACAACGGTGCGGCGGTGCGCCTCAGCGATGTCGCTAACGTGCAGGATTCGGTGCAGGACGTACGCAACGCCGGGATGACCAACGGCAAAGCGGCGGTGCTGCTGGTGGTGCGCAAATCGCCGGAAGCCAACATCATCGATACCGTTGATCGCATTCGTGGCGAATTGCCGGAACTGCATGACGTGATCCCCGCCGCCATCGATCTGCAAATTGCACAGGATCGCTCGCCCACCATTCGCGCCTCGCTGCATGAAGTGGAACAGTCGCTGATCATCGCCGTCGCGCTGGTGATTCTGGTGGTGTTTGCCTTCCTGCGCGACTGGCGCGCGACGCTGATCCCCGCCGCTGCGGTGCCGGTTTCGCTGATTGGCACCTTCGCCGCCATGTATCTGTGCGGCTTCAGCCTGAATAACCTGTCGCTGATGGCGTTAACCATCGCCACCGGTTTTGTCGTCGATGACGCGATTGTGGTGCTGGAGAACATTGCGCGCCACGTCGAAGCGGGCATGAAGCCGCTGCAGGCTGCGCTGACCGGCGTGCGCGAAGTCGGTTTTACCGTGCTGTCGATGAGCCTGTCGCTGATTGCCGTGTTCTTGCCGCTGCTGATGATTGGCGGCATCATTGGCCGCTTCTTCTCAGAGTTTGCCATCACGCTGTCGGTGGCGATTCTGATCTCGCTGTTTATTTCGGTCACGCTGACGCCGATGATGTGTGCTTATCTGCTCAAGCCGCAGGTCAAGCGTAGCCAGCCACGCACGCGCGGTTTCGGCAAGCTGCTGATGAAGGTGCAAAACGGCTACGCGCGCTCACTAAGTTGGGTGCTGAACCACGCTATTTGGGTGCTGATGCTGCTGCTCGGCACCGTGGCGTTTACGGTTTGGCTGTTCATCTCGATCCCGAAAACCTTTATGCCGGAGCAGGATACCGGCCGCTTACAAGGGTTTATCTCGGCGGACCAGAGCATTTCGTTCCAGGCGATGCGCGGCAAGCTGCAGGATTTCATGAACATCATCAAAGCCGATCCGGCGGTGGATAACGTCACCGGCTTTACCGGCGGTTCGCGCACCAATAGCGGCTCGATGTTCGTCTCGCTCAAACCGCTCTCCGAGCGCAGCGAAAGCGCGCAGCAAATGATCGCCCGGCTGCGTATCAAGCTGGCAAAAGAGCCGGGCGCCAATCTCTATCTCAACGCGGTACAGGACATTCGCATTGGCGGACGTGAATCCAACGCCAGCTATCAATACAGTTTGCTGTCGGACAACCTGAATGATTTGCGCGAATGGGAGCCGAAAATCCGTCAGGCGTTTGCCGCCCTGCCCGAGCTGGCGGACGTCAACTCGGATCAGCAGGACAACGGCAGCGAAATGAATCTGACCTACGATCGTGAAAGCATGGCGCGGCTCGGCATCGATGTGTCTGCCGCTAACGCGCTGCTGAATAACGCCTTTGGTCAGCGCCAGATCTCCACCATTTATCAGCCGCTCAATCAGTACAAAGTGGTGATGGAAGTCGATCCGCGTTACACCCAGGACATCAGTTCACTCGATCAGATGTTTGTGATTAACAGCGACGGCAAAGCGATCCCGCTGAGCTGGTTTGCCAAGTGGCAACCGGCCAACGCGCCGCTGTCGGTGAACCACGAAGGCTTGTCGGCGGCGTCCACCATTTCGTTCAACCTGCCGGAAGGCGTGTCGCTGTCGCAGGCGTCTGAAGCCATCGATCGCACCATCACCGCGCTTGGCGTGCCCTCCAGCGTACGCGGCAGTTTTGCTGGCACCGCGCAGGTGTTCCAGCAGTCGCAATCCAATCAGCTCTACCTGATGCTGGCAGCGATTGCGGCGGTGTATATCGTGCTGGGCATTCTGTATGAGAGCTACGTGCATCCGCTGACCATTCTCTCCACGCTGCCGTCGGCGGGCGTCGGCGCGCTGCTGGCGCTGGAACTGTTCGATACGCCGTTCAGCCTGATTGCGCTGATCGGCATTCTGCTGCTGATCGGTATCGTGAAGAAAAACGCCATCATGATGGTCGACTTTGCGCTGGATGCCGAGCGCAACGGCAATCTGTCGCCGCGCGACGCCATCTTCCAGGCATGCCAGCTGCGCTTCCGCCCGATTCTGATGACCACGCTCGCCGCGCTGTTTGGCGCACTGCCGCTGGTGCTAACCAGCGGTGACGGCGCGGAACTGCGTCAGCCGCTCGGCATCACCATCGCCGGGGGTTTGGTGATGAGCCAGCTGCTGACGCTTTACACTACTCCGGTGGTTTATTTGATGATGGATAAGCTGCGGCGGCGTAAGAAAAAGGTATTGGTGGCGGGTTAAGGGAGGTCGCCATGAATGGCGCCCCTACAAAACCGCACCCTACATTCGTAGGGTCACCATTTAGGGTGACCGCATAGCAGAGGAGATTCAGTGAACACGCAAAACGCCACCGTGCGCTGGCAGCTGTGGATCGTTGCGTTTGGCTTCTTTATGCAGGCGCTGGATACCACCATCGTTAACACTGCGATCCCCTCGATGGCGCGCGATCTCAACGTCAGTCCGCTGAATATGCACTCGGTGATCGTTTCCTATGTGCTGACCGTGGCGATTACGCTGCCAATCAGCGGCTGGCTGGCGGACCGATTTGGCGTGCGCAATATCTTCTTCTGCGCCATTGTGCTGTTCAGCATCGGCTCGCTGCTGTGCGCCTTCTCCACCACGCTGGATGAGCTGATTATGGCGCGCGTGGTGCAAGGCATTGGCGGTGCGATGATGGTGCCGGTTGGCCGTTTAACGGTGATGAAAATCGTGCCGCGCGAGCAATATATGTCGGCGATGACTTTCGTCACCACGCCGGGACAAATTGGTCCGCTGCTCGGCCCGGCGCTCGGCGGGATTCTGGTACAGTACGCCAGTTGGCACTGGATCTTCCTGATCAACATTCCGGTTGGCATTATTGGCGCGATTGCCACGCTAACGCTGATGCCCAATTACACCATGCAGACGCGACGCTTCGATTTTCTCGGCTTTGTGCTGCTGGCTGTTGGCATGGCGACTTTAACGCTGGCGCTGGATGGCCAGCGCAGCTCCGGCGGATCGCCGCTGTTGCTCGGCTTACTGATTCTGATTGGCGTATTTTCGCTGCTGTTCTACCTGATGCATGGCCGCAACAACGATAACGCACTGTTTAGCCTGAAACTGTTTGATAACCGCATCTATTCGATTGGCCTGCTCGGCAGTTTTACTGGTCGTATCGGTAGTGGCATGCTGCCGTTTATGACGCCGATCTTCCTGCAGGTCGGACTCGGCTACAGCCCGTTCCACGCCGGATTGATGATGATTCCGATGGTGCTCGGCAACATGGGCACCAAACGCGTGGTGGTACGCATCGTTAACCTGTTTGGTTATCGCCATGCGTTAGTCGGCGCGACGATCGCGCTGGCGCTGGTGGTGCTGCTGTTCCCGCTGGTGGCGCTGCTTGGCTGGATCTGGCTGCTGCCGGTGGTGCTGTTACTGCAAGGCATGGTGAATGCCATCCGCTTCTCCTCGATGAACACCTTGACGCTAAAGGAACTGCCGGACGATCTGGCTTCGAGCGGCAACTCGTTGTTATCGATGATCATGCAGCTGTCGATGAGTATTGGCGTCACCGTGGCCGGTTTGCTGCTGGGCGCATTCGGTCACGGCGTGGTGACCGACAGCGCGGCGGCCCATCAAACCTTTATTTACACCTATCTGTGCATGGCGCTGGCGATAGCGCTGCCGGCGTTTGTATTTTGGCGCGTACCGAAGGATGTCAGTAAAAACGTTGACCTTAGAGGCAGGAGCAAAGGATGAAACGGCCGGTAAAATGGGGCATTGGCGCCAAACTGTTTGCGGCGATTTTTTCCACCTGCATGCTGGTGATCATCACCATGCATTGGGGCGTGCGGCTCAGCTTTGAGCACGGCTTTGTGGACTACATCAAAAAAGGCAACGAACAGCGCTTAACCCTGCTGAGCGATGCGCTGGCCGATCAGTATGAGCAGCACGGTAGCTGGGATTTTCTGCGTACCAATGACAAGCTGATTTTTTCTATCTTGCGCTCGCTGGAGCAGAATCCTGGCAGCGTTAACCAGCTACCGCCGCACGGCTGGCGCACGCAGTTCTGGATTATCGATCAGCAATACAAAGTGCTGTCAGGGCCGCGTCAGCCAGTGCCGCCGGAAGGCACCCGACGCAATATCACCACCAGCAACGGCAAGATTGTTGGCTGGGTGATTGCCTCACCGGCCGAACGTCTGACGCGCAGCACCGACATCAACTTTGATCAGCAACAGCGACGTACCAGCTGGATGATCGTGGCGTTAACCGGTTTGCTCGCTGCGTTGGTCACCTGGCTGTTGGCGCGCGGTTTACTGGCACCGGTGAAACGACTGGTAGATGGTACGCACCATCTGGCGGCGGGCAATTTCGCGACTCGCGTGGAAGTCGGCAGCAGCGATGAACTCGGTCAACTGGGCCGCGACTTCAACCTGCTTGCCAGCTCGCTGGAGAAAAACGAAAGCAACCGCCGCGCCTTTATGGCCGACATCTCCCATGAACTGCGCACGCCGCTGGCGATTCTGCGCGGTGAGCTGGAAGCGATGCAGGATGGCGTACGCAAGCTGACGCCTGAAGCCATCAGCTCGCTACAAAGCGAAGTGGTGGTGCTGACCAAACTGGTCGACGACTTGCATCAGCTGTCGCTGTCCGATGCGGGCGCCCTCGCCTATCGCAAACAGCCGGTTGATTTGGTTAATCTGCTGGAAGTGGTGGCTGGCAGCTTCGGCGAACGTTATCGTAGCCGCAGCTTATCGCTGAATCTGGCATTGCCCGCACAGGCCGAGAGCTTTGGCGATCCCGATCGTCTGATGCAGCTGTTCACCAATTTGCTGGAAAACAGCCTGCGTTATACCGACAGCGGCGGCGCGGTGCAGCTCTCGATGGCGCTGGCGGGTGAAAACTGGCAGCTGAAGTTTGCGGATAGCGCGCCGGGCGTCGATCCGGCCCATCAGGCACAATTATTTGAACGATTTTTCCGCGCGGAAAGTTCGCGTAATCGCGCCAGCGGCGGCTCGGGGCTTGGCCTGGCGATCTGTAAAAACATTGTGGAAGCGCATGACGGCAGCATCAGTGCGGATCACTCTGATTTAGGTGGACTGCAAATCACGCTAAACTTGCCGTATGTTCCTCACTAGACGTCCCATATGAGCCCGGATAATAGCGATCCTCTGATCCTTGTTGTAGAAGATGAACCCAAACTGGCGCAGCTGATGATTGATTATCTGCAGGCGTCCAACTATCGCACGCACCACATTGCCGACGGTAACGAGGTGTTGAGCTACGTACAGCAAACACCGCCGGATCTGATGCTGCTGGATTTGATGCTGCCCGGCCGCGATGGCTTAACGCTGTGCCGCGAAATTCGCCGCTTCTCCGAGTTGCCGATTATCATGGTGACCGCGCGTACCGAAGAGATTGATCGCCTGCTGGGGCTGGAAATCGGTGCCGATGACTATATCTGCAAGCCGTTCAGCCCGCGTGAAGTGGTGGCGCGCGTCAAAACCATTTTGCGCCGCGTCAAACGTTCACCCGAAGAAGCGCAGCAGGAATCGCATCTGCATATTGATGAGAGCCGCTTTCAGGCCAGCTGGCGTGAACAGCAGCTGGAGCTGACGCCTGCGGAGTTTCGTCTGCTGAAAACGCTGGCGCTGGAGCCGGGAAAAGTGTTCTCTCGCGAGCAGTTGCTCAATCATCTCTACGACGATTACCGCGTGGTCACCGATCGCACCATCGACAGCCACATCAAAAACCTGCGCCGCAAGCTGGAAAGCCTCGATGCGGAACAGCCGTTTATCCGAGCCGTATACGGTATGGGCTATCGCTGGGAAGCGGACGTCTGCCGCTTGCTGTAACCTGCAGCGGCTTACGTTGATCAAGGTCAATTTACATCGGGTGCGGGCCTGCCTACAATTCCCCACCTTTTGCAGGGCCGTATAATGCGGCCGCTGCACCTGCCATCCGCGATGGCATGCTGACCTGACATCAGTGAGAAAATCCATGTTAAAACCTGAACTGCTTTCTCCAGCGGGATCGCTGAAGAATATGCGCTATGCCTTTGCCTACGGCGCTGACGCCGTCTATGCCGGCCAACCGCGCTACAGCCTGCGCGTACGCAATAACGAATTCACCCACGAAATTCTGGCCAAGGGCATCAATGAAGCCCATGAACTGGGTAAGAAATTCTACGTGGTGGTCAACATCGCCCCGCACAACGCCAAACTGAAAACCTTTATCCGCGATTTGACACCGGTGGTGGCGATGCAGCCGGACGCGCTGATCATGTCCGATCCCGGCTTGATTATGCTGGTGCGTGAAGCCTTCCCGCAGATGCCGATTCATCTGTCGGTGCAGGCCAACGCGGTTAACTGGGCGACGGTGAAATTCTGGCAGCAAATGGGGCTGACGCGCGTGATTCTGTCGCGTGAGCTGTCGCTGGATGAGATCGCCGAAATCCGCCAGCAGGTACCGGAAATGGAGATTGAAATCTTCGTGCACGGCGCGCTGTGCATGGCTTACTCCGGCCGCTGCCTGCTCTCCGGCTACCTTAACAAACGCGATCCTAATCAAGGGACCTGCACCAACGCCTGCCGCTGGGAATATAAAGTGGAAGAAGGCAAGCAGGACGAGGTTGGCAATATTGTCGGTTTCCATGAGCCGGTTAAGGTGCAAGAGCCCACGCTCGGCGTTGGTGCGACCACTGACCGCGTGTTCCTGCTGGAAGAGAAGATGAAACCGGGTGACGTGATGAGTGCCTTCGAGGACGAACACGGCACCTACATCATGAACTCAAAAGATCTGCGCGCGGTGGCGCACGTTGAACGTCTGAGTCAAATGGGCGTGCATTCGCTGAAAATTGAAGGTCGCACCAAATCCTTCTACTACTGTGCGCGCACCGCGCAGGTTTATCGTCGCGCCATTGACGATGCCGCAGCCGGCAAACCGTTCGACCCGGCACTGCTGGAGACGCTGGAAGGCCTGGCGCATCGCGGTTACACCGAAGGTTTCCTGCGTCGTCATACCCATGATAGCTATCAGAACTACGAGCAAGGTTTCTCCATCTCCGAGCGCCAGCAGTTTGTCGGTGAATTCACCGGCGAACGTCGCGGCGACTGGGCGCAGATTGCGGTGAAGAACAAGTTTATGCTCGGGGATGCTGTCGAGATCATGACGCCTGAAGGCAACCTCAATTGCACGCTTGAAACCATGCAGAACGATAAAGGATCGGCGGTGGACGTGGCGCCAGGCGATGGACATCGCGTGTGGATCCCGGTGCCGGAATCGGTCAACCTCGCCTTTGCCCTGCTGCTACGTAACTTCACCGATGGCAACAGCACCTACGATCCACACGGGAAAAATCGCACGTAATGAAAAGATTTCGGCGAAGTTAGATTAGGATCACAGACCACCTCTTCGCCTCGCTTTAGAATCCCGCCTGCTGCTAACGAGTAAGAATAAAAGCAGGTAGTACCAGGAACCACCTCATTCACCCGCCCGGCTCCCCCGTGCGGGTTTTCTTTTTTTCGTCTCCCGCCGATAAAGTTCTCTCCCCAGCTATGCTATAACCAGTGCTCTGTCTCTCGCATCAAGGAACTGATAATGCAAAACAAACCGCTGACGCTGCTGATCCTCAATGGGAAAGGCGCCGGTAATGAAGATTTGCGCGCTGCGGTGAATACGCTGCGTGATGAAGGCTTTAATCTGGCGGTGCGCGTCACCTGGGAAAAGGGTGATGGCGATCGTTATGTACAAGAAGCGGTCGCTTTGCAGGCAGAAACCGTGGTGGCGGGAGGCGGCGATGGCACCATCAATGAAATCGCGACCGCGTTAGCGAGATTGCCAGAGCAACAACGTCCAGCGCTGGGCATTTTACCGCTCGGCACCGCCAATGATTTCGCCACCAGCGTCGGTATTCCCGAAGGCATGGAACCGGCTTTACGCTTAGCGCTGGTGGGAAAAGCCACGGCGATCGATTTGGCGCGCGTGAACGGCGATCGCTACTTTATCAATATGGCGACCGGCGGATTTGGCACCCGCATCACCACCGAAACGCCTGAAAAGCTGAAATCGGCGCTGGGTGGCGTGTCGTACTTTATTCATGGGTTGATGCGTGTTGATGCGCTGAAGCCTGACAGCTGTGAAATCAGCGGCCCTGGCTTTAACTGGCAAGGCGATGCGCTGGTGATTGGCATTGGCAATGGACGTCAGGCCGGTGGCGGGCAAAAGCTCTGCCCGGATGCGCTGATCAATGATGGACAGCTCAACCTCAGCATCGTCACCGCGCAAGAGCTGCTGCCCACGTTGCTGCATTCCCTGACGCGTGATGATGAAAATCCGAATATCGTCACCGCACAGTTGCAGTCGCTCACCATCCGTTCACCGCATGAGATGACGTTTAATCTGGATGGTGAACCACTGACGGGAAGTGAATTTGAGATTGAAGTGATGGCGGGCGCACTGAGCTGCCGCTTGCCGCCGCAGTGCCCATTATTAGCGTGATTTTTCGCGGGTCGCCAATCATGGCGACCCAGTCGCTGATTTAGACTTTCATCCAGCGGCGTTCCAACGCGGAAACCGCTACCGCTTCCAGCACCTTCTGCACCTGCAATCCTTCGGCGAAATCTGGCCACATACGATCGCCAGCGGCAATGCCATTGATCAAATCGCGGATCTCGACGGTTTTCTGATCGTTAAAACCGATGCCGTGTCCGGCAGAGACGCAGAAATTGGCGTAATCCGGATGTGCCGGACCGGTCAAAATGGTTTTGAAACCCTGACGTCCTGCCGGTTCATCGTGGATGTACAGCTCCAGCTCGGCCATACGTTCCTGGGTATAACGCAGCGTGCCTTTGGTGCCGGTGACCACATAAGTCAGACCCATTTTGCTGCCGCAGGCGATACGCGAGGTTTCAAACACGCCGTGCGCCCCGTTTTTAAAGCGCAGCAAGGCACTGGCCTGATCTTCATTTTCCACTGGCAGCAGGCGCGCCTTGTCCTTTGGGTCCGGACGCTCTTTAATCACCGTCATCATATCGCCGCTGACTTCTTCAATATTACCGACCAGATAGTGCGCCATATTCACAATATGTGCAGCGAGGTCGCCTAACGCGCCTAATCCCGCCAGCGCTTTCTGGCAGTGCCAGTCGAGTGGGGTTTCCGGGCGTGCCAGATAATCTTCGTTGTGCGTGCCGTAGAAGTGCACCACGTCGCCGATTTCACCACGAGCGATAATCTCGCGCGCCAGCTGGCTGGTCGGGTTTTTCATATAATTGAAACCAACCAGCGTTTTCACGCCCGCCTGCTGCGCCGCTTGCACCATCTCTTCCGCATCAGCCACTGACAGCGACAACGGTTTCTCAGAGTAAACGTGTTTGCCGTTGCGAATCGCTTCCAGCGCCATCTCTTTGTGCAGGAAGTTTGGCGCACAGATATCAACCACATCAATGTTTGGATCGCGCACCAGCTCACGCCAGTCGCCAGTGGAACGGGCAAAGCCAAAAGTCGCCGCCTGTTTCGCTGCCAGCTCTGGATTAACCTCCGCCAGCATCTCACGCACGATCTCGCCTTTCAGGGCAAAAACCGTGGGGGCCTGAGCGTAGGCAATCGCGTGACAACGACCGATGTAACCACTGCCAATCATACCGATTCTGACTTTGTTCATGACTAATCCTGCATTCGGGTAAGAGTTGATGTGGAATATATGTTTCGCTTTTTGCCCCGACAACGGTGAAATGAAATATCTGTGATCATGCATGCGAGGTATCTGACAAAATCGACAAATCAGAATGTAATTTTGCATAGAGTTAGTGATCATCGTCACAAAATGGATTATGTCAGCCGTGATTCTGCTGCTCTGAGTTCGCTTATAGCGTGCAATTGACGCTTTATTCAGCAGTCAGAACGAATTGTGAAAAAGAGTTTTGACAAGGCGAGGTCCGCTCGATAATATGCGCCCCGTTCAAACGATTCCTCTGTAGTTCAGTCGGTAGAACGGCGGACTGTTAATCCGTATGTCACTGGTTCGAGTCCAGTCAGAGGAGCCAAATTCTTGAAAAGAGCAGCCTATAAGGCTGCTTTTTTTGTGTCTGCGATTTGGGTGCTGTTTTCCCCCTCATCCTGGCCCTCTCCCAGCGGGAGAGGGAACACTCCGCTGCACCATGCCTTTATGCACTCGCCGATCGGCTCCCTCTCCTTTGGGAGAGGGTTGGGGTGAGGGAAACAATACGCTCTGTGATTCTGTTCACAACTCTTTAACGCCGACTTGTATGGTAGTATTAGTGCGCGTATTTTTTCATCATTGCATTCCTGTTGGAGTAGATGATGAAAAGTGTAGTGATAGAGCAACCGGGTGAACTGGTACTAGCAGAGCGTCCACTGCCGCAACCCGCTGCAGGTGAAGTACGCGTGAAGGTGCAATTTGCCAGCATCTGCGGTTCCGATGTGCATATCTGGCACGGTCACAATCCTTTCGCTAAATATCCGCGCGTCATTGGTCACGAATTTTTTGGCCTGATCGATGCAGTTGGCGCTGACGTTGCCGCCAGCCGCATTGGCGAACGCGTAGCGGTCGATCCGGTTGTCAGCTGCGGTCACTGCTATCCCTGCTCCATTGGTCGCCCAAACGTCTGCAAAGAGTTGCAAGTGATTGGCGTGCACCGCGACGGCGGCTTTAGCGAATATGCCGTCGCACCGGCTAAAAACGCCTTCCGCCTGCCGGATAGCATTCCCGACAAACTTGCCAGCATGGTCGAACCTTTCACCATCGCGGCCAATATCACCGCCTTCCTCAAACCACAGCCAAACGATGTGGCGCTGATTTACGGTGCTGGTCCCATGGGCCTCACCGCCATTCAGGTGCTGAAAGGCGTGTATGGCGTTGAACAGGTCTTGGTGGTTGATCGTCTGCCAGAACGTCTGGCGCTGGCGCAGGAAAACGGTGCCGATCAGGTGTTCAACAACAGCGAGATTCCATTAGCCGCGCAGCTGGAAGGCGTACAGCCAACGCTGATTATTGATGCCGCCTGCCATCCGACGATTCTGGCCGAAGCCGCCGCCCTCGCCTCACCTGCAGCGCGTATCGGCCTGCTGGGCTTCTCTGGTGAGCCGTGCAGCATTACGCAGCAAAGTCTCACCAGTAAAGAGCTGTCGCTGTTCACCTCGCGCCTCAATAGCAATCGCTTCCCGCAGGTGATTGAATGGATTGAGCAAGGCCAGATCCAGCCGGAGAAACTGGTGACGCACTATTTCCCGCTGGCCGAGGTGGAGCAAGCCATGACGCTGTTCGAAAAAGATCCCCGCACCTGCTGCAAAGTGATCCTACAAATGGGTTAAGTTAATCCGCACACCAGGTGTCCCCATGCCGGTCCCTTACCCGCCGGCATTATTACTATAAAAATGACGATGACGGAGTTTCTATGTTTAAGAACCTGCGCTGGACCCTCGTACTGCTGTTGTTCCTGGTGTTTATGATCAACTACCTGGATCGTATCGCCCTCTCTCTGACCGTACCGCTGGTGGAAAAAGACCTGATGATCAACTCCGAACAGTTCGGCATGATTTTCGGCAGCTTCTTCTTCGGTTATGCCCTGTTCAACTTCATCGGTGGCTTAGCGACCGATAAATTCGGCCCGACCATCGTGCTTGGCACCGCCGTTGGCATGTGGTCGCTGTTCTGCGGCCTGACCGCGATGGCGACCGGCTTCTGGTCGATGATGATTCTGCGCGTGCTGTTTGGCATGGCAGAAGGTCCCATCTCGGCGTCGGCGAACAAAGCGATTAACGGCTGGTTCCCGAAAAAACAGGCCGCCACCGCGATGGGTTTACTTAGCTCGGGTTCACCGCTGGGTGGCGCGGTTGCCGGTCCGATTGTGGGTTATCTGGCGCTGTCGTTCGGCTGGCGTCCGGCGTTTGTGGTGATCGCCTCGATTGGTTTTGTCTGGCTGGCGCTGTGGTTCTTCTTCGCGTCAGATAACCCGGCGAAAAGTAAGCGCGTATCGGCGGAAGAGCGTGCCTTGGTGGAAAAACTGAAAGCCGAAGAACCGGCTGACGTGATCGACCCAAGCGGCAACGCGCACGGTTTGGGCTTCTATCTGCGCCAGCCGATCATTCTGGTCACCGCCTTTGCCTTCTTCTGCTACAACTACATTCTGTTCTTCTTCCTGAGCTGGTTCCCGGCGTATCTGGTGCAGGCGCACGGCCTCGACATCAAAGCGATGAGCATCACCACCATGATTCCGTGGATTGTTGGCTTCGTGGGCTTGGCGTTGGGCGGCTGGATCTCCGATAAGATTTTCAACATCACCGGCAAGCTGCTGCTTTCACGAAAAATTGTGCTGGTGGTTTCACTTACCGCCGCCGCGATTTGCGTGGCGCTGGCAGGTACGATAAAAGAGGTCAACTCGGCGGTGATCATGATGTCGATCTCCATCTTCTTCCTCTACATCACCGGCGCGATTTACTGGGCGATTGTGCAGGATGTAGTACATAAAAGCCGTGTCGGCAGCATCAGTGGCTTTATCCATCTGATTGGTAGCCTGTCAGGCGTGATCGGCCCAGTGGTGACGGGCTTCATCGTGCAGCACTCGGGTAAGTTTGACAGCGCCTTCATCCTCGCAGGTGCAGTGGCCGGCGTCGGCGCGCTGCTGGTACTGCTGGTGATACGTGAACCCAAGGCCAACAATAAACCGGTTTCAGTGTAATTCTCATGGGGCGCTGAGCGCCCCATTTGCCAAAAGGAATGACTATGTTAGAGCTTGAACGCCTCCCCGCTGATGTCCAACGTCCCGCTTACGATCGCAGCCAACTGAAAACCCGCATGGTGCACATCGGCTTTGGTGCCTTCCATCGTGCGCATCAGGCGCTGGCAACCGATAAGCTGGCGGCACAAGGCAGCGATTGGGGCTACTGCGAAGTGAATCTCAACAGCGGCACGCTGATTCAGGCGCTGCGTCAGCAGGATCTGCTCTACACGCTGACCGAAATGGCGGATGAGAGTTTACACACGCGGGTGATTGGCGTGGTGACGCAAGCGCTGCATGGCAAAGGCGACGGCATTGATTCAGTTATTGAGGCGATGAGCCAGCCGGATGTGGCGATTGTCTCGATGACCGTGACCGAGAAAGGCTATTGCTATATGCCCTCGAGCGGCAAGCTCAATCCCGATCATCCCGATATTGTGCACGACCTCGCGAATCCTACTGAGCCACGTTCGCTGCCCGGCTTGATTCTGGCGGCCATTATCCGTCGCTGCGAACGCCATCTGCCGCCGTTTAGCGTGATGTCCTGCGACAACATGCCAGAAAACGGCCATGTCACACGCAACGTGATTACCCAGCTGGCCGAGCGCCACAGCGCTGAACTGGCGGAGTATATCCAGACGCACATCACATTCCCTTCAACCATGGTCGATCGCATCGTCCCG
>NZ_DALYOQ010000007.1:103813-105432 GCF_031974595.1 Pantoea sp. CTOTU46764
GGCATTCGACGCGCTGGCCGAACGTTTAGGCAGCCGCGATCCGGTGGCGGTAGAAGCCGAACCGTTTTTCCAGTGGGTCATTGAAGACAACTTTGTTAACGGACGTCCGGCGTGGGAAAACGCCGGTGCGGAGCTGGTCAGCGATGTGCTGCCGTTCGAAGAGATGAAATTGCGCATGCTCAACGGCAGCCACTCGTTCCTCGCCTATCTCGGTTTTCTCGCCGGTTATGAACACATCAGCGATTGCATGGCGGATGCCAGCTATCGTGCGGCGGCGCGTTCATTGATGTTGCAAGATCAGGCACCGACGCTGCGCACGCAGGGCGTCGATCTCGAAGCCTATGCCGATTCTCTGATTGCACGTTACGAGAATCGCGCCATCAAGCATCGCACCTATCAAATCGCCACCGATGGCACGCAAAAGCTGCCGCAGCGTCTGCTGGATAGCGCACGTTGGCATCTGCGCAACGGCACCTCCTGCGATTTCGTGTTGCTGGGCGTGGCAGGCTGGATGCGCTACGTCAGCGGCGTGGATGAGCAAGGCCAGGCCATTGAGATTCGCGATCCGCTGAAAGATCAGCTGGCGGACATTGTGGCCAACAGTGAGGACGGTGCGCCACGTGTTAAGGCGTTGCTCGACCTCAACGCCGTGTTTGGCGACGATCTGCTTCAGCAGCCGGCCTTTGTCTCACGCGTCACCGAACTCTATCAGCAACTGCTGCAACAGGGTGCGCGCGCCACGGTGCAGAGCCTCGTCACACAAGGCTAAGCGCCTGCACAAATGTGTAGCGCAGACGCAGCGTGCTGATTAGACTGAACCTTTCTTAACGGGCTGGCAGATGCCAGCCGTAATACGGATATTGCTGCATGTCGACTGCCTATACCATAACCACCAGCGAACCGGTAAATCAGCAGATCTATCGTTATCTGCGCAAAGATATTGTGACCTGCGTTATACATCCGGGCTCGCTGCTGTCGGAGAAGGAAGTGTCGGCGCGTTTTAACGTATCGCGTCAGCCGGTACGTGAAGCTTTCATCAAGCTGGCGGAAGCCGGACTGGTGCAGGTGTTACCGCAGCGCGGCACCTTCGTACGCAAAATCTCTGCCCAACGCGTGGCCGACGGTCGCTTTATCCGTGAAGCGGTAGAGATCGCCGTGGTACGCCGCGCCGCGCAGGAGATTGGTGCCAGTGGATTGATGGCGCTGGAGCACAACCTGCAACTGCAGCGTCTCGCCGCCGAACGTCATGACAGCCAGGCCTTCTTAGGACTGGATGATGAGTTTCACCGTCTGATTGCGGAAGGGATTAACTGCCTGCTGGCGTGGGAAACGGTGGAGAACATCAAAGCGGCTATGGACCGCGTGCGCTTTCTGACCCTGAGCGAAGTGTCGCCGCCGGAGCGTTTGATTCAGCAGCATGAAGATATCTATAACGCGTTGAAAGCGCATGATGTTGACGCGGCTGAAAGCGCGATGCGTCGTCATCTACAGGAGATGATTTTGACCATTACGCCGATTGCCGAGCGTAATAGTGAGTGGTTCGAAGCGCCTTAAGTTAGTGCTTGCTGTCCCCCATCCCGGCCTTCCCCCGCTAGCGGGGGAAGGAGATGCTGCCACAT